>NZ_JAMYKU010000008.1:0-247676 GCF_040317575.1 Mesorhizobium sp. M1423 | reverse complement strand
TGGCTTGACGAGGCCTGAAGATTGGCCCTGTCAATTCCAGCAGGAATAGTTGTCGGCAAGCGAACTGCGGCAATGCTGCACCCGAAGAGATTCGAACTCCTGACCCCCAGATTCGTAGTCTGGTGCTCTATCCAGCCGAGCTACGGGCGGGCAACAGCCAGGCTTTCCATGACCCCGCGACCCGATCGTGAACGACCGGTCGTTTTCGGATTCAGCCCTTGCGCTCCTGAAGGCTGTTGCCGCCGTCGACCACCAGCAGGGCGCCGTTGACGTAGCTGGCGCCTTCCGTTGCCAGAAACACCACCGCGGCGGCAACCTCGTCCGGTCGCCCGGCCCGCGCCGGTGGCGCGTGCAGGGCAGCTTGCCGCTCCATTGCGCTGACGAGCCCGTTTCGATCCAGCCGGGGGCCACGGCATTGGCCGGGATGCCGCTTTTTGCCACTTCGAGCGCCAGCGTGCGCGTCAGGCCGACCACGCCGGCCTTGGCGGCGGAATAGGCGAATGATGGCCTTACCGTGTATTGGCCATGAGCAGAAAAGTGGTGTTGAGTGACATTGATGGTTACGCTTTGAAAAATAGAACGAAATGAGTCACATATCATAGAGGCCTGCAATGTCAGTCTGTCCAATCTCAGTGTGGTTTAAAAAAAGTAGCTAAATGATTGAAAAATAAAAAATTAGCCGTGGCGGCCATGATGGATCGGACGGATAAAATAAGAAAATCAGGCACTTACAAGGATACGTGTGCAAAAACTGCACACGAAAGTTCTGCTTCTCTTCCATTTTCGTTCCCGCGCTAGGATGGCCGCCAAGTCTCCAGAGACGGCTATTTCCCTCGGCAGTCGCCCGGTTTTCGAGATACCTAGGCATTGCCCGCGCGCTGGCGCAGGAGCCGCGCGTTATCATCGCCGACGAGGCGGTGTCGGCGCTCGATGTCTCCATCCAGGCGCAGGTGCTAAATCTCTTTTGGCGGAACTGAAAGAGCAACTCAACTTGTCGCTTGAACGAGCAGCTTGCCTTTAGTTGCGAGTATCCGGGCGAGGCATGCGGCGCGCGGCCACAATTTCTGATCTGGGACAATTCAATTGCATTCTCAGGTGGGGTGGAGGAATGCAGCGTGAAGATGATCCCAGTTCCAATGGGACAGGAGAAGATCGGGAAACCCACGTCATAGTGGACTGGGGGTCTACCCTTGCGCCAGCGCCGAGAGCGCTGCTGTATCATCGAGGCCGAGCAGCTGCGCCGCGAAGGCGGCGGCTTGGTAGAGACGGAGATATTACCCTCGACGGCGTGAAATAAGGCGCCGCCACGACTCCAGGCGATGGTGCTGGAGAGGCCGTGGCGCGAGCGCAAGCGGCGCGGCGTCGACGCCCAGCCGGAGGTGTCTGCATGCCGGCGATTTCGTGCGCCTTGACATCTATGGATCCGTCGAAGGCTATTTGTTTGATCTCGGCCGCTCGCGCATCGTCGACCAAGAGCCGAACGAGCTTCAGGAAGAGATCATTAGCGATCCGTGCATGCCGGAACCGAGCTGCTGTGGCCTGGAGAGAGGCTTGGCGCCATTGCGAAACTCTGCAGCAGGTCTTTGCAGACTCGGCCTATGTGCGCCGTCACGGCATGCCACGTGCTACGACGGGAGGCGCATGACCTTGCGATGAGAAGCTCGTTCTCGATTGCCTCGCACCGATCAAGCTGATCGGCGCGGTGCCTTCGATCAACCGGACCCATTTCGTGTAATTTCCACTGGCTCACACGCCTGCGCGTCGAGCGTGCTCATAAAACCCGATCGAGATGCTGCCGGTGGCTTGGAGGAACCAGAAGCAGGCTACGCTAGGAAGGCTAATATCCTGTTAGCCACAGCATCGGGCCGCTCGCGGTGCAGGAAATGGCCGCACTCATCGAGCACCTCGCTGGCCAATGGGCCATGATAGTAGCCTTCCTGGCCCAATTGCGTGTCGACATGCAGATCGACGCCATCGTTGGCGCCCTGCAGGTTAAGCGTCGGGCAGGTGATCGGCGGCAGTTGCGCAAGGACTGCATCTGCATTGCTATCCCGGCCATCAGCTGCGGGATCTTCTTGGCCCCTGTAGGCAGAGAGTACAACGTCGATCCAGTCAGGATTTTGGGCGGAGCGCACGACTCCAGCCAGATCGGCCTCGCTGAAACGCCACCCAGGCGACCACTTCGTCCACACGAACCGGATGAACCCGGCACGGTCCGCTTCCAGTATCGACTTGGCTGCCGGGCTCTGGAAGAGCCATTGGTACCACCCAGCGTGGAACGTTTCCCAGCTTGGCAGCCGCCCCTGGGCGAAGACTCCCATGTTTAAAAGGCCATGGCCGTTAAGGATCACGAGCTGTTCTGCACGGAGGGGATTGAGAAATGCCATCGCCTGCGCAGTGGCCGCACCCCAGTCCTGACCGATGAACACCGCCTTTTCGATGCCCAGCGTATCCATCAGGCCGATTAGGTCGCGGGATCTGGCCGATGCCCGACCGCTTCGCGGCGATGTCTCTGCTTTGAAGGCCGTTGGGCCGCATCCACGTACATACGGCGCGATGGCATAGTGGCCGCCTGCGGCCAGCAGGCGTCCGACCTCCCGCCACGCGCTCGCATCATCGGGAAAGCCGTGCAGAAGAATAAGCGGAACTCGCTCGCTAGGGGTGCCGTAAACATCATAGCCGATGTCGAGATCTTCCGTTGATATGTTTTTCATGGATCGGTCTCCCTGTTGCAAATGAATTTACTCTCTCACTGCTGTCGGCCTAAACCGCCTGTATCCTATCCGTATCTTGCGAGGTCGATAAAGGAACCTGGTGTGCCCCTGCAATCGGCGACGTCGTGGCCATGGCATTGCGAAACTCCTTCCGCCATTGCACTATCTGAGCGCCGCTTGGGATTTAGCAGTGGCAAATCCGCAACCCCATCGAGGTCATGGCTCAGAAACATACGCAGCGCGCTTCGTCCCATCCCTGGATCGACACGGTATGGCAGACAGTCTGTCTTGAGGATGGGGTTTACCGAGCCACCCCGGACGGGTCCTGGGATTTGATCCTCAGCGTCGCGCCCGATGGTGAGCCGACGATCTTCCTGAGTGGGCAGGCCGCCGAGCCGGTCGACGTTCCCTATGTGGCGGGCGAGCACTCGGTCGTCATCTCCTTCGCCGCCCACGTCTATCTTTCGACCGAGAGCGAGGTGAGGACTGGCGCGACGATCCGCCTCCTGCCGGTGCAGGGCGAGCACTTCAATCTTGACGGGACCGACCTTCCGCTGCCGACATTCGCCAATGCCGAAGACCTCATCGACCGGATGATCCGGGCAGGGCTTCTCAAATCCGACGATCTCGTCGCCAGGGCGTTCTCCGAAAGGCCGAAGGCCGCGTCGAAACGCTCGGTCCAGCAGCATTTCAAGCGAACGACCGGCATCACCATGAAGGACTTTCAGATGATCCGGCGCGCCCAGGAGGCGGTGCGTCGGTTGAAAAGCGGCGAAGCTCCTGCAGCGGTTGCCGCTGATCTCGGCTTTTCCGATCAGCCGCACATGATCAAATCCATCAAGAACATCATGGGGCATCTGCCATCCGATCTCGAGCTGGTTCACAAACTATGGGCGCCGGGCAGCAAGTCCCGCCCGGCGCCCGTGAAGTGAAGGCCTCCTACCGAGATCAGCCCTTCAGGAGCGCCGCGAACTGGCGGATGTCGCCGACAAAGAAGCCAGGGTCCTCCCAAGCCGCGAAATGCCCGGCATTCTCCATGTCGTGAAATTGAACCACGTTCCCCGATGTCTGCCGATCCGCCCATTCACGCGGAAGGCGCACGCCACCCGAGATGGGCGCTGCGCTGGCCACCGCAACCGGAACGCCGGTGTTCTTGCCCCGGATGGTCGGCGGCTGCATCGCATTCTGATTATAGATCCGGAAAGACGAGGGCGCCGTCTCGGTCAGCCAATAGATCATGATATTGGTGAGCAGGTCGTCACGGCCAAACCGCGCATCCGCCTCGCTGCCAACGCCCATTCCGGCCATGAAGCTCATGATCCAGGCCGCGAGGCCGACCGGCGAGTCGTTCATCGAGAACGCCAGGCTTTGTGGCTTGGTCGCATGCACCAGATTGAAGGCCCCGTGGGTGAAGAACCACTGCTGGATGGCGCCGGCATAGGCCTGTTCCGGCGGAGTCAGGGCAGCAAAGTCCGTGCTCTGGTCCGGATAGCCGACATCGGTCACGTGGTAACCGAGCAAAACCTCCGGATGACGCTGGGCCAGCGACATGGAGATGATGGAGCCGCCATCACCGCCCGCGGCGATGAATTTTCCATAGCCGAGCGTCTCGGTCATCAGACGTGCGAACAGATCGGCGACTGTGTCCATTGGCAGGGCGGTCTTGCCGGAAAAGCCGCTACCTGGAATGGAGGGGACAACGACATGGAAGTCCTCGGAGAGCGGCTCGATCACCCGGTGGTAACGATAGAAAGAGTCTGGCCAGCCATGCAGCAGCAGGAGCGGAACCGCGTTCGGATTCTTCGAGGGCTGGTGGACGAAATGCAGATCGATCCCGTCTATACTGGCCTTGAAATTGGCAAGCGCGTTCAATCCCGCCTCGGCTCGCCGCCAATCGTAGTCATTGACCCAGTATTCGGTAAGCCGCTTCATATAGCCGAGGTTGGTTCCCATAGCCCAGCCTGCATCGGCCGGCTCATCCGGCCAGCGCGTGTGCTGGAGCCGGTATCTCAAGTCGGCAAGCTGGGCGTCGGGCACAGCAATTTCGAAAGCTGTCGGTTTGGTCATGGCAGAGGTCTCCTGTGAGAACGTGGTTTTGCTGGCGAAGCCACCGAGTAAAGCTGAGGCGGCGAGGGTCTTGGCAAATTGACGGCGGTTCATCTCTTGTCTCCGGCGCGTTGTGATGAGGTGAGGCTAGGGGGCGCGGCAGCGAAGCGATTGTAAAAATGCGAAAATCATGGCCCTGCACCGCCGCTGATGCGGCCAAAGAGTGAGGAAGCTATTCGGCATTCTCGGCCGTAGCCTCCGTGGCGATCCAGATCCTGAGGTTCGTGTAATAAAAATCAATTGTTGACAATTAATAAAAAAGCGCGCGATGATCTTCGAAATTCGCAGTCGGAAGCGCTTGAAATGCTCACATGCATGGTTGGCTGGTCGCACTCCAAGTTCGGCAGGCTGGACGCCGGCCTGGAAGAACTGATTGCCGGTGTTGTCGCAGGCGCTCTGGCCGACGCCGGCTTGCTGGCCGGCGAGATCGACGAGATTTTCGTCGGCACCTTCAACCCGGGCCTCGTCGAGCAGGATTTTCCGTCCTCATTGGTGCTGAATGGCAGTCCAGACTTGCGCTTCAAGCCGGCGACCAGGATTGAAAATGCGTGCGCTACTGGTTCGGCCGCCGTCTATCAGGCCGCTCGCGCCGTGGAATCGAACCGGGCCCGCTTTGCCCTGGTGATCGGCGTCGAGAAGATGACGGCGCGGGACAGCGCATCGGTCGGTCGGGCGCTTTTGAAGGCGAGCTATGTCGACGAGACAAAATCGATCGAGGGCGGTTTTGCCGGCGTCTTTGGACAGATCGCTTCTTCCTACTTCCAGAAATACGGAGACCAGTCGGACGCCCTGGCAAGGATCGCGGCCAAGAACCATCGCAACGCCGTCACCAATCCGCTGGCGCATATGCGCCAGGATCTCGGCTTCGACTTCTGCCGCAACGAATCGGATCGCAATCCAATCGTCGCCGGCCCGTTGAAGCGCACCGATTGTGCGCTGATTTCCGACGGTGCCGCAGCGCTGGTGCTGACGGACGCCGCCACAGCGTTGCGCATGAAGAAGGCGGTCGCACTGCGCGCCATGTGCCAGACCAGCGACTATTTGCAACTGTCGAGACGGGCGGATGTCACGTCCTTCGAAGGCGCGGCGCACGCGTGGTCCGGGGCGATGGCTGAGGCCCACCTGACCAACCGAGATCTCGATTTCATCGAGCTGCATGACTGCTTCACCATCTCGGAACTCATCCAGTATGAGGCGCTGGGCATTGCACCGCGCGGAGAGGGCGCCCGCGCGATTGAGCACGGCATCACCGAAATGGGCGGCGAACTTCCCGTCAACCCGTCCGGCGGGCTGAAGGCAAGGGGCCATCCGGTCGGCGCCACTGGCGTCTCGATGCTGGTCAACGCCGCCATGCAACTCACTGGCGAGGCGGGCGACATGCAGGTCAAGGACGCCCGGCTGGGCGGCGTCTTCAATATGGGCGGCGTCTCGGTCGCCAACTATGCCACCATTCTCGAACCGCTCAGGTGAAGCGCCCGTGTCGACCTTCAACATAGGCCACTTCCTGACGCAGAACGCGCGGCGCTTCGGCGACCATCCCGGCGTCGTCGTGTCCGAGCGGACATTCACCTGGCTGGAGGTCGACCGGCGGGTCAACTGGCTCGCCAATGCGCTGGTTAACGCAGGCATTCGTGCGGGCGACCGGATCGTGGTTCAGGCGCGCAACAGCCACCGTGCCTTCGAAGTGAAATGGGCTTGCTTCAAGCTGGGCGCGGTCTGGGTCCCGGTCAATTTCCGGCTGACGCAGGCCGAGGTCGCCTACATGACCAGACACGCCTCGGCGCGGGCGATCGTCTTCGACGGCGAATTCGCCGAGCATTGCGAGGCCGCGCGGGCCGAGTTGGATCCGGCGCCGCTATCCGTCTGCCTTGACGGCCCACTCGAAGGCAGTCTCGTCTACGAGCAACTTCTCGCCGACGGCGACGACAGCTTTGTCGAGGCGGATGTCGAGCGGGACCAGCCGGCCTGGTTCTTCTACACGTCGGGCACCACCGGGCGCCCCAAGGCCGCGGTGCTCACCCATGGCCAGTTGGCGTTCGTCGTCGCCAGCCATCTGGCGGACATGTTTCCGGGCACCAGCGAGAAAGACGCATCGCTCGTCATAACGCCGCTGTCGCATGGCGCTGGCATTCATGCACTGGCCCATGTGGCGCGCAGCGCACCGCAGATCATCCTGACGGCCACGTCGCTTGACCCGGAAACGGTCTGGCAGACGGTCGCGCGGCACAAGGTGACGAATTTCTTCGCCGTGCCGACGCTGCTCAAGACCCTGGTCGAGCATCCGTCCGTCGATCACCACGACCGCAGCTCGCTGCGTCACGTGAATTATGGCGGCGCGCCGATGTTCCGGTCCGACCAGGCGCTCGCCGTGGCCAAGCTCGGAAACGTCCTCGTCCAACATTACGGCCTTGGCGAGTTTACCGCCAACATCACCGTGCTGTCGCCTGGCCAGCACGGGTTGGCGGAGGCCGGCTCGCCGGACCATGCCGTGGGCAGATGCGGGGTGCCTCGCACCGGCGTTGAGGTCGCGATCCTTGATGCCGACGGCCGGCGCCTTGCTGTTGGCGAAACGGGCGAGATCTGCGCCCGTGGCCAGGCCGCTTTTCTCGGCTATCACAACGATCCGGATGCGACAGCAAAAGCCTTCCGGCACGGCTGGTTCCACACCGGCGACCTAGGCTTCCTCGACGAGCGCGGTTTTCTCCATATCACCGGCCGCGCCTCCGACATGTATATTTCCGGCGGGCTGAACGTCTATCCGCGCGAGATCGAAGAGGCGATCCTCAACGACGAGCGGATCGACGAAGCGGCGGTGGTCGGCATGCCGCATCCAAAATGGGGTGAATGCGGGGTAGCGGTGGTGGTGGCGAAGGCCGGCTGCGAGATTGCCGCGAAGGATGTCATCGACGGCCTCAACGGCCGCATCGCAAGATACAAATTTCCCAACCAGGTGGTGTTCTGGCCGGAGCTGCCGAAGTCCGCCTATGGCAAGGTGCTGAAGCGGGAGATCATCAAACGGCTCGCGGAAGAGCACGAGCGCACGGCTTGACCGAGCAGAAGGTGGCGACAATGAAGATAAAAGGCCTGGATCATGTGGTGCTCACCGTCAGGGACATGGCGCAGACCATAGATTTCTACCGGCGTGTGCTCGGCATGCGCCATGTCGTGTTCGACGGCACCTACAATGCGCTGCATTTCGGCAACCAGAAGATCACCCTTCATCCGTATCGGCGCGAATATACGCCACATGCCGACATTCCAGCGCCGGGGACCGGCGATCTGTGCCTCATCGCCGAAGGCGGCATCGACGACATCGTGCAGGAACTGGGCACGCTCGAGATTCCCATCGAGGTGGGGCCTGTCGATCAGACCGGCGCGGGCGGCGCGATGCGCTCGGTTTATTTTCGAGATCCAGACAGAAATCTCATCGAAGTTGCATGCTACACATCCTGACCCGCTTCCGTTCAAGGCTCATTCCATGGCTCGTCCCAAACTGATTCGCAGACCCGCTCCGCAAATGGAGGTGACCCGCCGCAGTCTCGATGCGCAGGCCGCCGACAAATTGCGCGACGCGATCCTTACGGGTGTGTTTGCGCCCGGTGAGAAGTTGACCGAAGAGGTGATTGCTGAATCGTTTGGTCTCAGCCGTGGAACGATCCGCGCATCGCTGCGGCTTCTGGTTCACGAAGGGCTGATCGTTCAGGAACCCTATCGCGGCTACAGCGTGAGGTCGCTGACCTCTCGCGATGCCTGGGAGCTGTTCACGCTACGCAATACGTTGGAAGCCTTTGCTGCACGGCTGCTCGCCGAGACCATCACCGAAGAAAAGCGGGATCGGCTGGACCAAGCCTACGACAAGGTCGTGAAGGCGGTCACGTCCGGCGTGCGGACGCGCGCGGTGGAAGCGGACTTCCAGCTTCACCTGACGATCGCCGAGCTCACTGAGCATTCCGCCCTGCAGGCACACTATGCACTGATCGCCGGCCAGGTCCGCCTCTATCAGTCTCTGGTCAGCAAGTTTCTTTCGCTGCAGGACTACATCGTCACCCATGAGTCCCTTATCGCGGCGATGCGGGAAGGTCGGGCTGGCGAGGCCGAGCGACTTGCCGCGGAACACAACACCGCAGATGGCGAACGTCTGGTTGAATGGCTCCGCGAGGCGGAGGGCCGATCCGAAGACCGTATCCGGGGCGGCTCTGTCGGTCTCTTTGTGTCCTAGGAACGAACGAAAGGAGATACCTTTCAGGGCAAACAGAATTGTTAACAATCAATAATCAACAATCAATTGTAACAATAAGGGGAATGACCATGTCAAGAAAGCGCAGTTTTTTGGTCGCCTGGTCGCTTTGCGCCGCCGCAGCCTTTGCCTCGTCCGCCGCAAGTGCTGCTGATGAATCGCTGAGCCGCATCAAGGTGGCCAAGAAGGTGGTTGTCTGCTCATCCAACGACGTTCCATACGCCTACAAGAACCCCAGCAGCGGCAAGGTGGAAGGCACGGACATCGACATGGTCCGTGCCATCTTCGAACCGCTGGGCGTGCCGGAAATCGAACTTTATGAAGTGCCGATCTCGGGAATCATCTCGGCACTGAACACCAGCCGCTGCGACCTGATCTCGGATAACATCGCGATCACCGTCAAGCGCTCCGAGCAGATCGCGTTCTCGGCGCCGATGTACCGCGCCGGGCAGGCGCTCGTGGTGCCCAAGGGCAATCCCGCCAAGATCAAGAGCGAGGCCGATTTCCCGGGCCATACGGTCGGGTCCTATCTGGGAACCATCCAGCTCGACTGGCTGAACAAGATGGCGGCAGCCGACTCCTCCGTCACGGTCAAGGCCTACAAGAACATTCCGCAGATCCTCGCCGAGTTGCGCGCTGGGCGCCTGGATGCGGCCGCTTTCGACGACATGGTTGCGGCCGACGCGCTGAAGAACGATCCGACGCTGCCGGTCGAGATACTGAACTACAAGATGCCCATCGGCGACTATGCTGTGGGCGCCGGCTTCCGCAAGGACGACATTGCGCTCAGGCAGGCGTTCGACGAGCAGAACCGACAGCTCCAGCTTTCCGGTGGGCTCCGCAAGGTTCTTGAAAAGTGGGGTCTGCTTCCGGTCGAGCGGTATTTTCCGTTTCCGAACTGTTGCAGCTAAGCACTGACAGGAGATCGCAATGAACGACGTGCTCGAGTTCCTGCCGGCGCTGCTGAGGGGCGCTGCCCTGACGGTCGGGATCACGATCGCGTCGACGGCGATTGCCCTTGTGCTGGGCCTTCTCATTGCGCTCGCCCGCATGTCGCCCATCGGACCCGTCCGATGGGCGGTGGCGATCTATGTCGACTTCATCCGGGGTACGCCGCTGCTGCTGCAGCTTTTCTATATCTACTATGTGCTCCCCTATGTCGGCATCTACATACCGGCCCTGGTTGCCGGGATACTCGGTCTGTCGCTCAACTACGCGGCCTATCTCTCCGAGGTCTACCGCAGTGCCATATCGGCAATTGGCAAGGGACAGGTCGAGGCTGCACGTTCGCTCGGCATGCGCCCGACACCCATGTTCCTGCTGGTCGTTTTGCCGCAAGCCCTTCGGATCGCCATTCCACCAATCGGAAACTACTTCATCGCCATGTTCAAGGACACCGCGCTGGTGGCAGTGATTTCGGTGAACGAGCTCATGTTTACCGCCGACCAGATCGCATCGACGACTTACAAATACCTGGAGGTCTATACGGCCGCCTTCGTCATTTATTTCATCGTCAGCTATCCGGCTTCGATGCTGATCCTGAAGATTGAAGACCGCATGAAACGCGCTCCCGCCGGCTGAGATCACCGTCGAATCGAAGCGAACTGCAACCTCCATCCTGGACATCGTCGCCTGTCGATAGCTGGCGTCGTCTCAAGCCTACGCGCAACTGCCATGAAAGAGATGGAAATGAAAAGGACACTCAACTTGCACCGCGAAGGGATGGCATTCATCGATGGCAGCTATGTTCCGATCGCGGAAGCGTCGATCCCATTGATGGACTGGGGCTTCACGCGCGGCGATGCGTGCCAGGACACGGTTTCCGTTCGCAATGGCGCGTTCTTCAGGCTGCAGGACCATCTGGATCGCTTCGAACAATCCTGTGCCCGGCTGCGCTACACGATGCCCATCGAGCGCAAGGCAATCGAGACGATCCTGAAGTCCTGCGTGGAGATGACGGGACTAGCCAACGCGACGGTCCAGATGATCATGACACGCGGACTTGGCCCCGCCGGATCGCGCGATCCGCGTCTTTGCAAGAACAGGTTCATGGCGTTTTGCGTTCCGTTCGTGGTCGTCGCCAACGAAGAACAGCGCAAGCGTGGCCTCTCAGTCTGGATTTCCAGCCGGTGGCGCCTGCCGCCAGACTCGGTTCCCTCGCAGATCAAGAACTACAACTGGATCGACTTCGTGCTCAGCCTTTACGACGCTTACGATGCGGGATGCGAAACGTCGCTGATGAAGAACCATCTGGGCACCATAAGTGAAGGTCCCGGGTTCAACGTTTTCGCGCTGACGGGCAAGGTACTCTCTACACCAGGATACAATGTACTTGAGGGAATAACACGTCGGTGCGTCATCGAGATCTGCCGTGAGATCGGCCAGCCGGTGGACGTCAAATCGATTTCGGAGAGCGATCTGATCAGCGCGGACGAAGTGTTTGCGTGCAGCACGGCGGGCGGCATCATGGCGATCACCAGCGTCAATGGCAAACTGATCGACGACGGAAAGCCGGGCTCTCTGACGACGAGGCTGGGGGAAATCTACTGGAGCAAACGCGACCAAGGCTGGCATGCTACACCTATTAATCAACTTTGATCCCAAGGAGCATAGCCAAGTTGCCCGTCGAGGTGGTTGGCGCAAGGCGGATCTTGCCCAAAACGCACGCGCAAACGCATAAGATTCAAGCGTCCCCGTTAACCATCAATTAACTAAGTGATCGCCTTTGGTTCTATCTTGGAGGATACTGATTGGCGAAGCGGTGAGTTGCTCCAGGAGCATAAGACAAGGGAGCAATTGTCCCGCTGGCGCACCTGCCACTTTCGCTCGTGCGCGACAGCCGAAATTGAAAAAAGGAAGCGACGGAATACCGTCGTCTCACCGGGGAGGCGCCAGCATCATGTTCGATGAGGAGCGCCAGAATGAAGATCGAAGAAGCAGTTGCAGCGGCGACAGCCGAAGCGAGCACGCTGCTGTGTTGCCTCGGCCAGCCTGTCGTGGCCTACCACGTCATGGAAATAATGAGAGAGGCGGACGTAGACCACGCTCGCGAGATGCAAATCGCATTGGTGCGGCGAAGCATTGAGGCTCTGGTCGATGATGGCCTGGAGGACGTCGCCGCCGAACATTTTGCGTCTCTGTTCAATGGTCGTGTCGGCTTGACCTGGAGACTCCTGCACTCGCCCGACGGCGCGCCGCACTGATATCTACCAAACCTGCCTCGCTCAAGCAGAAGACAGGGAAACGAGTAGCGAGCGCCGAGCGCACTCTCTACACTGAGTCGCTTGAAGGGAACGGCCGCGCGTGTTTACGAGTGGCCGCTAGCGGTTAGACGAAGCGTCTTTGCCTAGCGTACCTACCTTCACTGGGGCGACTCTCGTCAGGACTTCGTTTAGGTTTCTTGCGTTGAGCAGAACCAGATAGCGACCAAGCCGGACGAGGGCGTTATCCGCTTGCGGCCCACTCCAGTGGCTGAGCCTGCATTTCCTGCGCGCGGTCAGGGTGTGAGCCTTTTGACGGGTTCCAAGGCCAAACTTCAGCCGTAGGCAACGAGTGAGGTTTGGTGGGTCACGCCCTCGTCGGGCCTGTCCGGGTCTATGTCCACGACCGCGAAATAAGCTTTGCACGAGGGCGAAGCCATGATGTGTTCCATCACCCCCATTGGCATCGGCGGCGCTGCGCCAATGAACGAGATCGAGAACGACTTTCGGCACCAGCAGCTCAACCTCGCCTGCCCCAATGAGGGCCTCGAGCGCGCCGATGACGGGCTGCTGCCTATAATCCTTGGCGATGTCCAGCCAGACGCACGTGTCTACGAGAACCCTGAGCATCGAATCCGCCCCCCATCCGGTAGAGATCATCAACGCAATATCCGCCTTGGCGGCTCGTTGATCCGCTCTAAGCTTCCCCAGCCAACCCTGGCTCCAGTTCTTGGTGCGTTTCGACTCCCATAAGATGGCGCCGCACGGCTGGCCGACCGGCCCCACGACGCGGTGCAGGACATCTCCGCCGAACTCACCCTTGGCAACCGGTTCAATGATGTCCATCGGGAACCGGCTGGCAATGAGGGCTTCCAGCTCAAGCTCCAGCACCTCGCCCTGCAGCTGCTGGGAACCCTGTTCCGCACGGCGCTTCAGCTCCTCAATCTGACGCGCTGCATACCGGCGATCTGTTCTTCTTTTCCGCAACCTTCATCTTAAGGCCGTCTTCGGCTTCGGACCTCGCCTTGACGCGAACGGCGTCCAAGGCTGGGCCCTATGCTTGTTCAAGTCAATCACACGTATCCGCAGCCTTCAGCGCACACAGCCGGCCGATCTGGACAGCGCCGGCCGGCTGCGTGCATCGATAGGCGCGTGTCGCTCACGGACGAACGCGGATGACCGTCTTCCCCTTGCGTCGCTCGGTCGGGTTGAAGGCGGCGACGGCATCGTCGAGGGTCGCGATGTTGCCGATATTCGTCCGCAGTCGTCCGTCCCGTACTCGCTGGACGATCTCACACAGTTGGGCACGGTCGGAGTCGACAACGAAGTCGACCGCCAGGCCGTCGGCGGGCCGCGCCTCGGGTGGGCCGACGACGGACACCAGTGTTCCTCCGGCTCGAATCAGGCCTGCGGACCGCTTCCCGATATCACCGCCGATGACATCGAACACCAGATCGACTTCGCCGATGTCTTCCAGAGCGTCGTTCTCCAGGTCGACGAACTCCTGCGCGCCAAAATCGAGCACCATCTGACGGTCGGCGGTGCGCCCGGTGCTGATGACGTAGGCGCCTGCCTGTCGTGCAAGCTGCGTCACCATCGACCCGACTGCGCCGGCCGCGCCGTGCACGAGGATGCTCTGCCCCGCCTGAAGACGGCCATGCTGGAACAGCCCTTGCCATGCGGTCAGTCCCGAGATCGGCAGGCTCGCGCCCACCGTGAAATCGACGTCGCCCGGCAGCGGCGCGAGGTTGCGTGCCTCGATAGCTATATACTCCGCCAGGGTGCCGTTACGATACCAGTCGGCGAGACCGAACACCCGCTGTCCTAGCGACAGTCCCGCTGTGCCGTAGCCGAGGGCGGTGACCACTCCGGCTAGTTCGTGTCCGGGGATCGAGGGCGCCCGGTCACGGTCGAGGCGATCGGTCCAGGTCGAGGGCCACCCCAGCTCCGTCGGGACGAATCCAGACGCATGAACCCGAACGACGACGTCGTTTATCGCTGCCTGCGGCTCGGGCCGCTCCACCAGCTTCATTCCGGCCGTTCCAGCGGCCTGGTCCGTGACAACGATTGCCTTCATCGTCCATCTGCCTGTGTGTGGTAGGTCGTCATCTTCTGAATTCCTTTGCCGACGAGAGAAAAATGGGAAACGCGAAACTAATGGGTCCAACAACCTTTGGTTATTGAATCGATGCCATGGACGCGGCGCGCAAAAATCAACGGTGCTGTACAAAACATCTGCTTCTCACGTTAAAAGGGAGCGTTGTCCTAAAGCCAGGTTGCCACTGATACTGGCGCGAGGAAACCGGCATCGAGCGTCCATGGACGAGCGGACACGCATTCTGGGATCCGGAGCTGGCCAGCGCCGAGAATCAGTGCGCCCAGCGCGCGCGAATCTGGCTAAGGACGGGAAAGAGCTCGGTTGGGTCGCAGCGTCGAGTGTGCACGAGTTCATGCAGCTTGCTTTCGGCCTTTGCTGTTTCCAGTTTTTCTTCTGCCAAGCCCGAGCTCAGCCGACGTTGAAGCCCGACGAACAGTTTCAACAGATGAAGGGATGTCGCCATCGGCACGCCCTTATAAAAAAATCGCACGCCAGACGCGAGAGATGCCTCGGAGCGCGATGTTTGGCTCAAGCGCCCTTATCATGCTCACCGTTCTTCACGCTCGGCCGGTACTCGCTAGGACTCAACGTTGTAGGCTTTGCGGAATGCTCACACGAAGCTAGAGCGTCGCCCCCGAAGGCGAAGGCGCCGCGTTCGAATTGTGACGGGGAGCGCCATCATCTCGATGCCTGCCCTATGCGTGCCCATGCCTGCCCTCATAGTGGCATCCTTCGCGAAATGTCAGCCTCGCACCAATCCAGGACATACAAGTTGGTCGCCAGGAATTTGGCTCCGTTTCTATGCCTTCCGCTCAACCAGCATGTAGCCGACCCCGCGGACCGTCTGAATGTTGGCTGACGCATCTGGTCCGAGCTTGGCCCGGAGATAGCGAATGTACACCTCCACGATCTTAGTCCCGGGATCGAAGCTGTATGACCAGACATTATTGAGGATGCGCTGGCGGCTAACTACCTTTCCCGCATTAAGCAGCAGGAAGTGCAGAAGGTCGAATTCACGTCGGGTGAGGCGGATTTCCCTGCCGCTATCCGTCAAGCGGCGAGCGCTCGTGTCGAGGTTGAGGCCGCCGATTCGAAGCGACTGCTCCTCCCCTGTTCCCGGACGGCGTCGGCGCAGGGCGTCAATCCTGGCCACCAGTTCATCAAAGGCAAACGGTTTGGTCAGGTAATCGTCGGCACCGCCCTTGAGCCCATCCACGCGATCCTGAATTGTCTCCTTGGCCGTCAGCATCAGGATGAGGACCGGCCACTGTTCCGATCGAACGATCCGGCACAGCTCAAGACCATCCAGATAGGGGAGCAGGCGGTCCAGGATCACAAGATCGAACGGATCCGTGCGAATGACGGCCAGTCCCTCGCGGCCGTCCTCGGCGACACTCACGTGAAAGCCTTCCGCCTCCAGCCCTCGGCGAAGGAAATCGGAAACACGCCGGTCGTCTTCAACGATCAGGATTCGTATCATCGGTGCGTTGTACCAGCGGGAGCTTGATTCTGAGGAGGGTTCCGGAAGGCTCGATCCCTTCAAGGTCGATCGTGCCGTCGTGCCTGTCTATGATCTTCTTGGCGATCGCAAGCCCAACACCGAGCCCATCGGCAACAGACCTCTCGTCCGCACGCCCGCGATAATAGCGGTCAAACACGAACGGAAGATCGTTGGCGCCGATCCCGGAGCCGTTATCGCGGATGACGATCTCGAGCACGCCGTCGCGTTCCGCCATCTCGACCATGATCGTCTGGTGTGGTTTTGAGTATTTTATGGCGTTGTCGAAGCCGATCAGCAGCGCCTGTTTGAGGCGCTGGGCGTCACCTCGAATGAGGCTATGGTCTGCGTTAAGTGAAAGATCAACGGATATTTGCTTGGGGGCAGCGAGTACGGACGCTTCCTGAACGGCCGCCCTCACAACCTCGCCGCCATCGATGATTTGCGAGGAGAAGCTCATATCTTCCGCTTCGGAGCGGGCGACGGCGAGAAGGTCCTCCAGATTGCGAGCCATATCCTCGGCATAGTTGCGGATTCGGCTCAGGGCTTCCCGGTAAGGTCGAACACGCGGTTGGCCGCGAAGGGCGACATCCGCTTCTCCACGCAGAATCGTCAGCGGCGTGCGCAGCTCATGGCTTGCCTCCGCAAAAAACTGGGTTCGCCGGCTGTTGAGAGCCCTCAGTCGTCTATTCGCTTCGCGAAGCTCGCGCGTGCGCAGCTGAACTTCCGCCTCCAGCCGGTCCTGGACCGAAATCAGAGCGGCACGTTCGATCTCGAGCGCCTCGGCCATGCTGTTGAAACTTCGCGACAAGGAGGCGAACTCGTCGCGTCCGGTTGCGGGGATGCGATGGTGGAGCTTACCCGCTGCGATAGCTTTGGCGCTTTCATTCAGCTCACGCACAGGTGCGGCGATCGACCGTCGCAGAACGAGGCCGAAGCCCAGGCTGCCCAGCATAAGCAAGGTGGAGGAGCCGCTGGTCATGAGCAGCAGATGCCATTGCGCACCACGAACCCGTCCGAGTTCCGCTCCAACCTCGCTGCGCTCGTCGTGCAGGGCAGCCTCGATCATTCCTTCGAAATCGCTCTCCAGCCGATGCTCTACATCGTTTCGGAAGCTTTCCACGATGCCTGTCGGATCGCCTCTTGATCGCTGGCCGAATAGCCGTTGGGCAGCTCGATCGATAGCCTCGAACACCGCTTTGATGCGGCTGACGAACTCGAGTTCGCCCTCCTCCTGGCTTCTGTCACTCCAATAGGCGAGAGCACCAAGCTCCTCGCGCGTTGCGCCCTCCAACTTGTGGAATCCAGAATACAGATCTCGTCGTGCCGCCTCGAAGTCCGGCATCTGCTCGGGCCCGAGCAGCAGAACCTCGGCGAGTTGCTCGGTGTAGTTGTTGGCCTGGCCGTTGAGCTCTGCCAGCGCTTCAAATCGTCCGTGGACACTGTCGACCCGGCGGACGAATTCTTCCGTTAGGTGCAGTGTGGCGAGTGCCAATCCGGAAATCAGCCCGACGAGGGCGAGGATAAGGATTTGAAACAGGAGGATGCGACCTCGAACAGTCATGCGGGTGATCCCTGCTGGCGATCGACTATCGTCTCTCACCAAATTCTAACCGGAGCTCTCCCGCCCGTCTAACCATAAGCCCCTAAATTCGAACGCTGGGACGTGCGGCGGCCGTGCGCCTGCCCGGTCGCCATATTGGCGACAAGCTCGAAGAGGTTCGATTGGCACAGGTAGAACCCCAGGCTGAGATCGGCTCCCTTGTCAGGGGAAAGATACTGGCGTTCTGGCCCGTGTGGCGCACCGCGCTGGTCGGAGCCGGTGCATGCCTCGTCGTTGCCATTATCGAATTCGGCCTCCCCGCTCTCCCATCCGACGCTCGGCGAGCACTAGAGATCCTGCTCGTCGCGATCATCGGCTGGACCTTGACGCCGTTCGACGACACCTTCGTTGCGATCGCAGCCGGGCTGGCAATGGCGCTGCTCGTCAACCGTGATCCCGGGGTGCTGTTTCACGCGCTTGGGGATGAGTTGATCTGGCTGTTGTTGGCCTCTTTCATCCTTGCGGCCGCCGTCAAGGCAAGCGGGGGCGCGGATCGCATTCTCGGCCTCGTGACAGGGCGCATGCGGTCGGTCCGCGCGGTCGCCTATGCCTTGGCCGCGGTCATGGTCGCCACAGCTTTCATTATTCCGTCGACGTCGGGACGGGCAGCCTTGATGATCCCGGCCTATCAGGCGGTCGCCGGGCGCTGTGGAACCGCCCGGCTGCGAAAGGCATTCGCGCTGCTGTTTCCCACCGTCATTCTCCTCTCGGCCTTTGCGTCGCCCGTGGGCGCCGGGGCCCATCTCCTGGCGATCGAAATGGTCAACCGCCTCTCGGGTGTGAAGGTCAGCTACCTGGAATGGATTGCCTTCGGCCTGCCGTTTGCGGCCGTGAGCACCTTTGTTTCAGTTGAGTGTCTTCTCCGACTTTTCCTGTCGCCCGTGGAGCGGCGAACAGCGCTTCCGCTGCCGGCTATGGTGACCAATGCCGATATGGGGCTGGCCCGGCAGCCGATACTCTGGGTCGCCGCCGGCGTTGTCATCGCGTGGCTGACAGAGCCCGTTCATGGGCTAAATGCGACTGTCATCGCACTTAGCGGCGCTCTCGTAGCGTCGCTTCCGGGGCTCGGCTCGGTAACCTTTGACGACGCGATCAGGAGTGCCGAGTGGAAGCTGCTCCTGTTCCTTGCCGCGACCATCTGCCTGGCAGACGGCTTGGTGGCTTCGGGTCTTCATCAATGGTTGATCGAGACGACGGTGAACCCACTGCTTGTCACCGGCCTGGGGCCGGTGATCCTTCTCTCGTTGCTCGCCTTGCTAGGCCTTTTCAGTCATCTCATTATTCACAGTCGCACGGCGCGCGTATCGGTGCTGCTGCCTCCGGTTCTGATGATCGCGTCGACAGCGCGGCTCGATCCGCTCCTTGCAATGCTCGTGCTCGTCTCGGCGACCGGCTTTTGCCAGACGCTCATGATCTGCGCGAAACCGGTCGCACTTTTCGGAGGACTCGACGGCGATGGTTACGGCCCGAAGGACCTGGCCCTTCTGAGTTCCATCCTGCTGCCGGTGCAATTCATTCTCATCGTCGTGTTCGCGGTGGCCGCGTGGCCAACCATCGGAGCCCTGCTCACCACGCTCGATCCGCAACTTCCGGGAAGGCCTTAGAATGTCGAAAAAGAAAGCGTCGAAGAAAAGAAGACGGCTTCGAGTGTTGGTCGCACCCTCCGGCTTTAAAGAGAGCCTCGGCGTTCGTGATGTTATCGACGCATTGGCGCGGGGCGTCCGCAATGCGGTTCCGACAGCAAAAGTGCTTAGCCTTCCGATGGTGGATGGAGGCGAGGATTTTACGCGGACGCTTGTTGAGCTGTCCCATGGTGAGTTGCATTCCGTCACCGTCACGGGACCGATCGGGCAACCCGTAGAGGCGACCGTCGGCTTTCTCGGGCGAGGAAAGAAGCGGACCGCCGTTCTGGAAATCGCGGCGGCCGCCGGGCTGCGGCTCGTTCCCACGGACATGCGCGACCCGACCCGCACTACAAGCTATGGGGTGGGGGAGTTGATCCACGCGGCGCTCGATCTTGGCGCCGAAAGAATTCTCATCGGCTGCGGTGACTCAGGCGTCAACGATGCGGGAATGGGGATGGCCCAGGCGCTAGGCGTGCGTTTGCTCGACGGCGGTGGCCACCCGATTTCGGGCAGCGGCTCGGGGCTTTCATCACTGGCTCGCGTCGATCTTTCCGATTGCGACCGCCGCCTCTCGAAGGTTCGTATCGACGTCGCCGTGAACCCTTACAACATGCTGCTCGGCGAGAGAGGCGTAGCCCGAGTGTTCGGCCCGCAAAAGGGTGCAGCGCCTGATCAGGTAGCGTTGCTCGATCGGGGCATGGAAAATCTCGCTCATGTCGTCAGTCGCGACCTCGGCATCGACGTGGCGCCGCTTGTCGGCGGAGGAGCGTCCGGTGGACTTGGCGCCGGTCTTCACGCCTTCCTTGGAGCGCGGCTGCTACCACGCTTTGATCTTATCCGGCGGTATATCGATCTTGATCGCCGACTGGCGGACGCCGACATCGTCATGACGGCCGAGGGCGGCTTGGACGGACAGACTGGCTTTGGCAAGGTGCCGGCGGAGATTGCACGGCGCGCAAAGCGTTATAATCTCCCCGTCATTGCCTTGGCGGGCACGGTCGGAGCGGGCGCCGAGGCGACCCACGAGATTGGCATCGACGCGTTCTTCAGCATTCTGCGCCGGCCGTGTTCCCTCGAAGACGCGATCCGCGACGCCGACATGCTGCTGGCGAATGCCGCCGAACAGGCGATGCGGCTGATGTGGGCGGGCGCGCGTCTAAGTTCGGGTAATGGATCTCGTCTCCATCAAAGACGCCGGCCGCGAGGCTATCGTGCGGCCTCGCCACGAAATTTCCTGAAGCAAGCGAAGACTGCGGTCAACAAATGATCGAACGACCCCAGAGTGATCGTCTCGCTTCCCCGCTGCCAGTGCTTGGTGTCGAGCGGCGGATAAGTGGTTCGCGGGAGTGTCAGAATGGCCTGAAGCGCTGCGCTACATTCTGACCAACTTCTGTGGGGACCGCGTAGGCATCGTCCAAATTGATAGAACAGCTTATTTCGGTTTTCCTTCTTTCCTTCGACAAATCGAATGGGAAATGGCTCTTGGTGAGGCAAGACGTCTCGCTTGGCAGTTAATCGTGAGAATGCGGTCGATTCGGTTGGGTTTGGCAGTTAATTGCGAGAATGGGGTAGCTCGGATTCTCAATTTAACTGCAATCGCATCAGCGTGAAGGTCATGAATCCTTTGAATTTCACAAACCGTCTTCGATAAATTCGATCCCGTTACGTTGCCGACGCTGCTTCTCACATTAAATGCCAATGGCCCGGTATGATTATCGAATTAAGTGCACGTTCTCAAATTAAGTGCACAGCTAACCAACTGAAATCATTGACAAGGGATTCTCACGATTAACTGCAAAGCGACACCCGCCATCGAGCATCGGAATTCTTGACAGAGCAGTCCAGAATGCCTAGTTACGTTCCATGGCAAGGCACAAGGAATTCGACAGGAACATGGCGATTGATGCCGCGGTAGTCATGTTTCGCGAGCACGGTTACGAGGGTACGTCCACCGGCATGCTGGTTGAGGGGATGGGTATCGGCCGTCAAAGTCTCTACGACACGTTTGGTGACAAGTGGCAACTTTACCAAGCGGCGCTGCAGCGCTATTCGGCGGCCGAGACGTTGGAACATGCGGCTGCTCTGAAGCGCGGACCGCGCGCCATCGATGGAATTCGTGCAATGCTTTCTCGCGTCGTGGAAAAGGCGAAGGAGCCGTGTCTCGGCGTCGCGGCGATCTGTGAGTTTGGTCGAAGCAAACCCGAGCTCGCGAAAATTCAGGACGCCTCCGCGCGCGGGCTGCGAGCCAATATTTCGAAGGCGATCCGGGAGGGGCAGGCGGAAGGGAGCGTTTCCGACGACGGCGACCCCGGTGAGCTCGCTGATTTCCTGGTCGCGTGCATCGCGGGAATCCGAGTCGCCGCGCGCGGCGGCGCCGATCGAAAAGCGCTGAACAGCCTCGCGCGACATGCGCTACGCGCCTTGCGCTGACCATCATCGTCTTTTTTGGAAACCGAAATGAAAGCCGTGGTGATGAACGGGGTCGGCGACACCGGCGTGATGAAGTTTGTCGATCGCCCTCAGCCTGCAGTGACGCCAGGAAGTGTCCTCGTCGAGGTCGCGGTCGCCGGAGTCAATTTCATGGACATAGGTGTGCGCCAGGGCATGGCGTGGACTGAAACGCCTAATCCGAAAGTTCTTGGCGTAGAAGGCGCCGGCCGCGTGCTTGAAGTCGGGGGAGGGGAACGCGATTTCCACGTTGGCGATCGTGTCGCCTGGGTCGATGCGCCGGGAAGCTACGCGGAGCGCGTTTCGATCCCGGCAGACTCGCTGGTGAAGCTACCCGATGCAGTCGACGATCGAACTGCTGCTTCCGTCATGATGCAGGGGCTGACCGCCAGCCACTTCGCCACCGATTTCTACCCGGTGCAGCCCGGAGATATCGCGCTTGTCCATGCTGCCGCGGGCGGACTCGGCCTGCTGCTGACGCAGGTCATCAAGCTCAGGGGTGGCAGCGTGATCGGGCGCGTCTCATCTGTGGATAAGGTGGCGGTCGCAAGGCAAGACGGCGCCGAGCATATCATAGTCGATACCGAAGGAAAATTTGCCGAAGAGGTGCTGCGCCTGACGGGCGGCGAAGGCGTGGATGTCGTCTATGACGGTTCCGGTCCCACGACATTCGAGGGTTCGCTCGACGCGCCACGCCGCTCCGGCGGTCCCGGAGCGCTCGACATCATGCAATTGCCGAAGAGCATCAAGATTGGTTATGCGGTTTTTTCCGACCATATCCATACACCGGAGCTGCTGCGATTGCATTCAGCGCAGCTTTCGACTGGATCATGGAGGGTAGGCTCAGCGTCCGGATCGGCAGCGAATATAAGTTCGCGGATGCGGCAAAGGCCCATGCCGACATGGAGAGCCGCCGGACGACGGGCAAGCTGCTGCTGACCCCATGACACACGACCCGGTCGATCCGCAGGTTGGGCCACGCCGTGGTGACCCACAAGTGCTACCGATCCATATCTGTGTATAGCAGCCACTCGGCCGGGTCGTGTCTACCTTGAGAGCGAAGAGCCTTCTGACACGAGAGAACGATCTATGTCCACGATGTCGCCTACGCTTACGAGACGCCACTTGCTCGCCATCTCGGCAGCTGCTGGAGCCATTGGAATGTTGCCGTCGAGCATGGCCGCTGCGGCTGCAAGCACAGCTGTCAGGCACTTCCGCATTGACGTTCCGGAAGCGGCGATCACCGATCTTCGTCAACGTCTGGCGGCGATGCGCTGGCCGGATAGCGAGACCGTCGGTGACCAGTCGCAGGGCGTCCAAGTTGCGCGGCTTCGCGAGTTGGTCGAATACTGGAGGGCCGACTACGACTGGCGGCCGATCGAGGCTCACCTCAACAGGCTGCCGATGTTCGTCACCGAGATCGACGGCCTCGACATTCACTTCATCCATATTCGTTCGCCCCATGCCGACGCGTTGCCCATGATCATGACGCATGGCTGGCCCGGCTCGATTCTGGAGTTCCTCAAGGTCCTGGGTCCCCTTACCGACCCGACAGCGTTTGGTGGTACCGCTGAAGACGCCTTCCACCTGGTCGTGCCGTCGATCCCCGGCTTTGGCTTCTCCGCAAAGCCGACTGGGACCGGGTGGGGCTCCGACCGCGTCGGCAGAGCGTGGGGGCTTCTGATGCAGCGGCTGGGCTATGATCGCTATGTCTCGCAGGGCGGCGATTGCGGCTCGGTGGTTTCGCATCGAATGGCACTTCAGAACGTAGCCGGGCTTATCGGAATCCATGTCAACATGCCGGGCACCGTCCCGAGCGAGATCGCTTCGATCCTTGCGGCCGGCGGGCCGGCGCCGAAAGACCTCCCCGACGATGAAAGGAAGGCGTTCGAGGCTCTCGATAAATTTTATAGGGACAGTTCCGGTTATGCGGCGATGATGGTCACGCGACCTCAGACCATTGGCTACTCGCTTGTCGATTCGCCGGTTGGGCTTGCAGCGTGGATCTACGAAAAGTTCGCCCAATGGACTTACAGCGACGGACGGCCGGAGCGCGTGCTGACCAGAAAAGAGATGCTCGACGACATCTCGCTCTACTGGCTGACTGCATCTGGCGCGTCCGCCGCGCGAATTTATTGGGAAGATCATTCCAACAACTTCAATGCGGTCGACATTCCGTCGCTGCCCGTCGCGGTGACCGTGTTCCCCGGTGAAATCTACTGCGCGCCGCGCAGCTGAGCCGAACGCTGCTACCGCAATCTCATTTACTTCAACAAAGCGGAGAATGGCGGCCATTTCGCCGCCTGGGAACAGCCGGAAATCTTCACACGCGAAGTACGAGCAGCCTTCAGATCGCTGCGTTGATTAAACGCTTCTCATGGAGGGGATGCAACGATGACCACACAAACCAGACGGCTCTACACCGGCAAGGTCCATACTATCGGCGGCCGCGATGGTTCCTCCCGCAGCTCCGACGGGAAACTTGACGTCAGGCTTTCGGCGCCTGGCGGCTTCGGTGAAGGCACTAATCCGGAACAGCTTTTTGCGGCTGGCTGGTCGGCTTGTTTTGAAGGCGCCATGGCGATCGCAGCACGCAAGATGCAGGTGACTCTGCCCGCTGAAACGGCAATCGACGCGGAGGTCGATCTCAACTCCGGCGAAGACGGCTTCTTCCTCAGTGCGCGTCTAAGTGTGAGCCTTCCCGGCCTGGACCCTAGCGTGGCGCGCGCGATCGTCGACGCCGCACACCAGACCTGTCCCTACTCGAAAGCAACACGCGGCAACATCGAGGTAGCGATTGACCTCGCGTAGCGCACCCTCTCGTCAAATTCCTTTATCCGAACTGGAGCCACCAATGCAGACTGGAACCATCCCCGAATTCATCGACCTTGATCGCCGTCGACTCCTGGCAGTCGGAGCCGCAGCCATGGCGATGGCGCAGCTGGCGACGGTGCGACCGGCAAGCTCGCAAGGCGCATCGTCCAAAACGTCGTTCGCAGCCCTGAAGCAGGTAGATGCCGGCCTGCTCAGTGTCGGCTACGCGGAACAAGGTCCCACGGATGGCCCCGCAGTCATTCTGCTACACGGCTGGCCTTACGACATACACAGCTACGTCGAGGTCGCGTCTCTGCTTGCGGACGCCGGCTACCGTGTCCTTGTTCCGCATCTCCGCGGATACGGGACGACCCGCTTCGTTTCGGACGCAACATTCCGCAATGGCCAGCAGGCTGCGCTCGGCGTCGATCTCATCGACTTCATGGACGCGCTCGGTATCGAAAAGGCGATCCTCGGCGGCTACGACTGGGGCGCGCGCACCGCAAATGTCGTTGCGGCTCTCTGGCCGGAGCGCTGCAAGGCCATGGTTTCGGTCAGCGGCTACCTGATCGGCAGCCAGGCAGCCAACAAGGCGCCGCTTCCGCCGCAGGCTGAACTGCAATGGTGGTACCAGTTCTACTTCGCCACGGATCGGGGCCGCGCGGGATATGCGAAAAACACCGACGATTTCGCCAAGCTGATCTGGCGGCTCGCCTCGCCGCGCTGGAATTTCGACGACGCGACCTTCGCCAGGAGCGCCGCGGCCTTTCGTAATCCTGATCATGTCGACATTGTCATTCACAATTACCGCTGGCGGCTCGGCCTTGCCGACGGCGAGCGTCGTTATGACGAGATGGAGGAAAAGCTCGCCAAGGGACCTATGATCGGCGTTCCAACCATCACGCTCGAGGGCGATGCTAATGGCGCCCCGCATCCCGATCCGGCGGTGTATGCGAAGAAGTTCTCCGGCAAGTACGAACACCGGCTTGTATCGGGCGGCATAGGCCACGACCTGCCGCAGGAAGCGCCGGAGGCATTCGCCAAAGCCATTGTCGACGTCGACAGCTTCTAAGCGCGGAGAAGAAGCATGATGATGATGAAACGATACGTGGCGATTGCAGCCGTCGCCGCCTTGTCTGCGGCAATTGCGATCACATGCGTGGCGATCGACCGAGCCGGCGCTCAGGAAACGTCGCAGGCGTCGCCGATCTACGGCGTGACCTTGCCGGACGGATACCGACACTGGGAACTCATCGCGCCGGCGCTGGAAGGCAGGAAACGCACGCTGCCCTTCCCCGATGGCAGCGTTCTCGTGAAGCTTGCCTGGAAGCGCGCCCAGTCAGCCGAGTTCGAATCCGCCTCCGTGCCGGGCGCACCAACGACTGTGCAGGTGATGGTCAAGGATTCGAAAAAGTACGCTTCGAGCGGCGGTTGGGGTTTTGGCCGGTTCATAGACGGTAAGCCCACGGATCTGGCGCAGCACGAAACCTGTTTCGCGTGCCATGAGGCTCGCGTTCAGAACCACGACTACGTCTTCACGCGGTACGCACCGTGACGAAATTCTCGGGCGGTCACACTAAGCACAACAGCCGAAACGAAAGGAAGATGCCATGTCCCAGAGATGGCTCATAACCGGAGCTTCGCGAGGCATCGGCCGAGCCCTGGCGAATATTGTCCTCGCTGCAGGACATCGCCTCGTTGCGACCGCCCGCGATCCTGGGCACCTGGCGGACCTTGCGGATCGCTACGGCGAAGCAGTCAGGATTGCTCCGCTCGATGTGACCGATCCGATCGCCGCGCAGGCAGCCGTCCAGTTGGCGGTCGACGCATTCGGCGGGCTCGACGTCGTCGTCAACAATGCCGGCTACGGCAACGTCAATACGGTCGAAGACACAGAGCTGGAGGATTTCCGCAGGCAGATCGAGACAAACCTGTTCGGCACCATCATCGTGACCAAGGCCGCCATCCCGATCATGCGCGAGCAGCGCAGCGGCCATATCATCCAGTTTTCATCCGTCGGCGGCCGCGTCGGAGCTCCGGCTCGTGCGCCTTATTCGGCGGCGAAATGGGCCATCGAGGGATTCTCCGAATCCCTGGCGCGCGAGATGAGCCTCGTCGGTGTGAAGGTTACCGTCATTGAACCCGGTGGGTTGCGTACGGATTTCGCGGGTTCGTCGAGCAAGCTGGAACAAGGGCGTTCCGAGTACGATCTAGTGGTTGGCGAAACGGCCCGTATGCAGCGCAGCTATCACGGACGGCAGCCCGGCGACCGCAACGGGCGGCGCAAGCGATTTTGGCGGTTGCTTCCATGGATGAACCTCCGCTCCGCCTGCCTCTCGGAAGCGATGCCTTGAAGATACTGGTCCAGACAGACCTTCGGCGGCTGGAAGAGCTCGAACGTTGGCGTGAGCTGAGTGCTTGCACCGACTTCCCTCGCGACGGAACGGACGACCGGCCGGCCTCGCAGTCTGCGTCGTCCCCGTTCCTTGCACTGAACTCCACCCACTAATTCCACCCAACAACGAAAGGACCACAAAATGAAACCCTTGCTCGCAGGCTTAGCCATCCTTGCCGCCACTTTGGGCAGCGCGCAGGCGCAATCCGGAAAGCCCACTGTCGTCCTGGTGCACGGCGCGTTTGCAGATGCGTCGAGCTGGAACGGTGTCGTCGCTATCCTCGAGAAAGACGGCTATCCAGTCGTGGCCGCCGCCAATCCACTACGAGGGGTCAAGGATGACGGCGGCTACATCGCCGCCCTCGTTTCCAGCATAGAGTCGCCTGTCGTCCTCGTCGGCCATTCTTACGGGGGCTCGGTGATTAGCGAAGCCGCCGCGGGGAAGGAAAACGTGAAGGCGTTGGTCTACGTTGCCGCGTTCGCGCCAGAGGTCGGCGAAACAGCCGCGGAATTGGCCGGCAAGTTTCCGGGCAGTTCGCTTGGCCCGACGCTCGCCAAGCCAGTCGCATTGTCCGCAGGCAGCTCGGATCTCTATATTCAGCAGGACAAGTTCCACGACCAGTTTGCTGCCGACGTTCCGGCCGGCGAAGCGAGGCTGATGGCCGCGACGCAGCGTCCAATCACCGAAGCCGCTCTCAACGAACGGCAGGCGAACGCGGCCTGGAAGGCCATACCCAGCTGGTTCATCTATGGTGACGCCGACAAGAACATTCCGCCACGGGTCTCCGAGTTCATGTCTGAGCGCGCCCATTCGCGCAAAGCCGTCACCGTCAAGGGCGCGTCCCATGTCGTGATGGTGTCGCACCCTACGGCTGTGGCGGCATTGATCGAGCAAGCCGCGGGCGAGACTGCGCCGTAAAGCTGGGCATCACGCAGCGAACTACCCCTTTTCGGTAGCATCGCGGCGATCTCGGTCGTCGCCTGTGTTCCGAGATAGGTCGGCGTCTGCAAGGTTGCGGTCTTGCGGGTATGAAGCGAAGGCTAGGGCATGACGGTGTCTCCTCGTTGGCAAGCTGCCATCCTTTGGGGTGGCCTGCTCAACGACCATAGGGGTCGGACACTGCCGCTGAAATTGCCCGCAGGAATTGCGGATTCATACCTGAGTGCGATACGCCACCGCTCGCCCTAACCCCAACGTATGATTTCCGCAGCGTTGGTCTCGACATAACGTGCATCGCCAACGCGAAGCAGCCTAGAGGACGACATGTCGGGGATCGATACAAACGATGCAGCCATGCCGGATGACGCCGCGCAGCTTTGGTGGCCAGGATATTGGCCGTTGCCGGTCACGATTTGAAGCAACCAGTGAGCGTGGCCATGCTGTCGATAGAGCGCGCAGTCGATGAGGGGGTCCCGGCTGCCGCCGCTTACCGGGTGAGTATCGCCTTAGATGCGTTGAAGCGCCTCGTAGGCGAGCTGACCGACATCGCGCGACTGTCGCAGATGAACGCCTCTCTCACACCAAAACGCCGTTTCTACGCAGAGGTATGTGGTATTGACCTCCAGGTTGGCACGTCGGAACTCTTCGTGCAAACCGATCCAGATATGCTGCACTCGATAATTCGAAACCTTGTCTGGAACGCGCTGAAGTACTGCGGTCCGGGAGGGTACGGCCGCGTGAGCTGTAGGCCCGATCGCAACAGGGTCCGCATCGAGGTCGAGGACGACGGCTGCGGCATACCGGCCGCACGGCTCGACGGTATCTTCAATGTCTTTGAACGGGACGAGCAGGCCGGCCGATCCGACGGGCTCGGCCTCGGACTGACGATCGTGCGCCAACCCGCGAACCTGCCGCGACACCCGATCTGCGTCCGGTCGGTCGAGAACGAGGGCTCGGTCTTTTCCGTCGAGTTGCCGCTTCACGTTTCCGAAATGGCCTGCTAGGCGGCAGTGATACCACTTTGGGGGACGTTCGGCATGCAGCGCATTCGTGACGGGATAGTCGTTCCGGCCGAACGTCGCAGACTCAATCGAGATATCGCATGAGCAACCGCGCCTATCGCCTCGCCGCCCTCCTATTGGCGCTCGGCATCTTCCTGTTCGACGTGCTGTCGCCGCTCGAGGGGGCAATCGCGGTCCTTTATGTGCTTGTCGTCCTCATTGCGGCCCGAACCTTGCGGCGGGCCGACTTCCTGGTCGCCGCTGCCGGCACGATCGTGCTGACGCTGCTGGCCTACGCCATTTCTCACGGCATAGAGGACTTCGGTTCGCCCGCCTTGCGCGCGACTGTCAGCCTGGCGGCGATCGCCATCGCAACTGCGCTGGCACTCCAGAGCCAAGCCGCCACGGCAACTCTAGCTGCACAGGCCCGACTGCTGAACCTTTCGCACGACATGATCTTTGTTCGCGATATCCGCGGCGTCATCAACTTTTGGAACGACGCTGCTGCGGAGGTCTATGGCTGGTCCACAGCAGAGGCCGTCGGTCGGGTGGCGGACGAGTTGCTCGGCACAAAGTATCCGGCGGATCGGGCGGCTGTCGAAGCTGCGCTGCTCAAAAACGGACGATGGGAAGGGGTGTTGGAGCAGAGGACGCGAACCGCCGCGCGACTTGTGCTGGACAGCCGTTGGGCGATGCAGCGGGATCGCTTCGGGAACAACGTCGGGGTCCTGGAAACGCACACCGACATAACGGAGCGGCAGGCAGCCCATGCCGCGCTGGTAAGGAGCGAACGGCGCTACCGGCGCATGTTCGATTCAAGCCGAATCGGGGTTATCGAAGAAGACTGGAGCGCGGTTAGGGCCGAGCTTGCGAACGTCGCAAAGGCAGGGACCTCGATTTCCGAGCATCTAGTCGCCAACCCGGACTTTTGCGCGCGTGCGAGAGGGCTCATCAGGATCTTGGATGTCAACGCAGCGCTCCTGTCCATGGTTTCAGCACATGATCGCACGCAACTCCTGACTACGCTGGATGACCTCCTCGGCGGAGCCGACACGACGTTTGGCGGCGCGCTCGTTGCGTTTGCTCGCGGCGACGCCTTCTACGAGGGAGAGACGGAGATGGTCTCAAGCGACGGGAAGTCCATCCCGGTGCTGTTCACCATCACGTTTCCTTCTTTGGCCGACGACGGCGACAAGGCTCTGGTTTATGTAGTGGACATCACGGAGCGCAAGCGCGCCCAGGACGCAATCCAGCAGGCACAGGCGGAACTCGCCCACGCCGCACGCGTGGCCACCCTCGGTGAATTGACGGCGTCGATTGCGCACGAGGTCAGTCAGCCGCTCATGGCTGTGGTCACGAACGGCGAGGCAGGGATGCGTTGGCTCCGACGCGAACCGCCCGACTTTAACGAGGTGGAGATAGCGCTGGGGCGTGTTGTCGCCGAAGGGCGAAGGGCAAGCGATATCGTGAAGCGCATCAGGGTTTTCTTGAAGAAGGCGTCGTCACATCGCGACGAACTGGCCTTGCCGGCATTGGTTGAAGACGCCGCGGCGCTCGTCCAGCGTGAGCTTGCGAAGGCCAATGTACAGCTCAAGATCGAACTCCAGCCTCACCTTCCGAACATACGCGGTGACCGCGTCCAGTTGCAGCAAGTCCTGGTCAACCTCATGATCAATGCGGCGCACGCCATGGCCGGGCAGCGCGGCGCGCGCATGCAGTTCATAACGGCGGCCAAAACCGAGGTGAACGACATCGAGATCATCGTGCGGGATACCGGGCCGGGAATACCACATGAGTATCTCCAACGGCTGTTCGAGTCGTTTTTCACGACCAAGCAGGATGGCATGGGAATGGGCCTTGCAATATGCAAGACAACGGTCGAAGCGCATGGCGGGCGAATGACAGTTGAAAGTCTGCCGGGGCACGGGGCGACATTCCGCGTGACGTTTCCGTCCGGCGGCGCAAGCGCGGCCGCATGAGCAGGGCGACTTCCATGAAAGCTGTTTCGTCTCCCACAGAGCCATCTCCCTTTGTTGTTGTAGTAGATGACGACCCGAGCGTACGCGACGCGCTTGACAGCCTGTTCCGCTCGATTGGGATGTCGACCTATCTGTTCGGCAGCCCGAACGAGATGATTCAAGCCGACCTTCCCCAATCGCCGGGCCTGTCTGGTCCTGGATGTGCGCCTGCCGGGCGTCAGCGGCCTGGACTTCCAGTCGCAGATGGCGAGACAGGGCATCGAACTGCCTGTGGTCTTCATGACCGGCCACGGCGATATTCCGATGACGGTTCGCGCCATGAAGGCCGGCGCCGTCGATTTTCTGTCAAAGCCGTTCCGCGACCAGGATATGCTGGACGCGATAACCAGCGCGATCGAGCGGGACCGGCTCAGGAGGGTCGAGCGCGCGGAGAGCGAGAGCCTGCGGGCGGAATATGAAACGCTGACGCCACGGGAGCGTGAGGTGATGGGTCATGTCGTCGCCGGCCTGATGAACAAGCAGGTGGCAGGCGTGATCGGCCTTTCGGAGATCACCGTGAAGATCCATCGCGGCAATGTTATGCGCAAGATGGGCGTCCGCACGCTTGCGGACCTTGTTCGCAAGGCTGAGGCGCTGGGTATTTCCCGCCGCTGACCGGTGGAGTGCAAACCTCCGTATGATTTTCTTTCGGTCAGATGTCCTTCATGTAGGTCGCTGCGCGGTGGAGACACGTTGCCGTGTGTAACCGATAAACAGGGCCTGCCTGATTATGTCGAAGATTCCCACGATCGCGATCGTCGATGATGACGATGGCGTTCGAACCTCGCTTGCCAGCTTGCTTAGATCACTTGGATTCGAGGTGCGCAGCTACTCCTCGGCGCTTGAGTTTCTCGACGACAAAATAGGCGAAGATCTGAGCTGCATGATAGCCGACATCCAGATGCCCGGTATGTCGGGTGACGAACTTCAGGAAGTGTTGATGGCTAGAGGTCGGATATTTCCAATGATCTTCATGACGGCTTATCCAAACGAGGCAACGCGGATCAGGGTGATGTCAGCGGGCGCTCACGCCTTTCTGGACAAACCGGTCGACGCCGATGCTATCGCGGACTGCGTGGAGTTCGTTCTCCGCGACCAATCAAAACATAGTTAGAGAAATGTTCGCCCCGTTCCGGCTATCGCATGCGGACGCATCGCAAGTATATGCGGCGCAAACCGGACGCTCGACGTCAAAGTCGCATAGAGATGCAGTGCGGAACTCATCAGCCGACAGCGGACGTGCGGCTCGCTCCTGATCCTTCGCAACCTGCCGACGAGGAAACATCTGGCCAGTGCAGGGCGTAGTCCGTCGTAGCTCCAAAGATGGCGTGGGGCAAAAAGATGTCCTTGATTATCGGCGACTGCGGAATTTGCTCCGTCATTCAGCATGGGCAGCCTTGTGATGTCTCCCCAGAGAGGCGGACCACACATCATACCTGCGTATGACGCCGGGAACCTCATGTAGAATGGTTGGCGGGCGTCAAACGTTCGATGCTTTGTCCGTCATCCAGCTGCCAGCCGGCTGGTTCCCCATCAGCCTCCGCGGAGAAAGCAAATGAGCACGTTCCGGGTCAAAGACGGCACCAAGATTGCGTACAAGGATTGGGGTAAAGGCCAGCCAATCCTGTTCTCCCACGGTTGGCCCCTGGCCGGCGACGCCTGGGCGCCTCAGATGCTGTTCTTCGCATCACAGGGCTATCGGGTGATCGCGCATGACCGCCGCGGTCACGGGCAGTCGGACCAGCCATGGGAGGGCAACACCATGGACCAGTATGCCGATGATCTGGCAGAGCTAGTCGAAGCGCTGGGTCTTCGTGACATGATCTTGGTTGGCCATTCGACCGGCGGCGGCGAGATCGCCCACTATGTCGGCCGCCATGGCACCGGCAGGGTGGCCAAGATGGTGCTAGTCGGCGCCGTGCCTCCGTTGATGCTCAAAACCGACGCCAATCCTCAAGGTACGCCGCTCGAGGTGTTCGATGGTATCCGCAAGAGCACCGCCGGGGACCGTTCGCGGTTCTTCAAGGAGCTGTCGATGCCGTTCTACGGCTTCAACAAGGAAGGCGCCGAGGTCAATGAGGGCCTTCGGGACACATTCTGGTTGCTCGGCATGATGGGCGGCATCAAGGCCGAGTATGATTGCATCCGTGAGTTCTCGGAGGTCGACTACACCGACGATCTCAAGAAGATCGACACGCCGACGCTGGTGATCCACGGTGATGCCGACCAGATCGTACCGATAGCGGCTGCCGGACTGAAGACCGCCAAGATCGTCAAAGGCGCTGAACTCAAGGTTTATGCCGGCGCGCCGCATGGACTTGCCGAAACACAGGCCGACAGGTTCAATGACGACGTGCTGGCCTTCATCCGTGCGTAGGTGAAAAGGTGTTTCCCCGGGGCTTGTCGCTGTCCGCCTGCGCTAAGCCCCGACGAACTGAAAGAACAGAAAGGTTACGCCGATGGACAAGACAGTCGCAGCACTTATGGTCGACACGCTGAGTCAGGCGGGTGTGAAACGCATCTATGGGGTGGTGGGCGACAGCCTCAACGGGCTGACCGAGGCCTTGAGACAGCATGAGGGGGTGGACTGGGTCCATGTCCGTCACGAAGAAGTCGCGGCCTTCGCGGCATCCGGCGAGTCGCAGATCACCGGCCGGTTGGCGGTGTGCGCCGGATCGTGCGGCCCGGGCAATCTGCATTTGATAAACGGCTTGTTCGACGCTCATCGCAGCCGAACCCCGGTTCTGGCGATTGCGGCGCAGATTCCAACCGCCGAGATCGGCGGCGGCTATTTCCAGGAAACCCACCCGCAGAACCTGTTTGCCGAATGCAGCCACTATTGCGAGCTCGTATCGGACCCGAACCAGCTTCCCTTCGTGCTGGAGAATGCCATCCGCGCGGCCGTCGGTCTGCGTGGCGTGGCGGTGGTCGTGATCCCCGGCGACGTGGCGCTGCGTCCCGCGCCTGCGCGCGCCATTTCCTCGAGACAAAGCCTGTTGCCCGCCGCCCCCGTCGTCTATCCGGCCGCGGCACAGATTGATGCTCTCGCGCAACTGCTCTCCGGCGCGTCCAAGGTCACGCTTTTCTGCGGGCGGGGCTGCGCGGGTGCCCATGGGCAACTAATGGCGTTGGCCGAGGTGCTCAAGGCGCCGATCGTGCATGCCTTGGGCGGCAAAGACCAAGTCGAATACGACAACCCCTATGATGTCGGGATGACCGGCTTCATCGGTTATTCGTCGGGCTACGCGGCAATGCACGCTTGCGATGTGCTGCTCATGCTCGGCACCGACTTTCCATACAAGCAATTCCTGCCGACCGACTGCAAGATCGTCCAGGTCGACATCCGCCCCGAGAATCTGGGTCGGCGGGCCCGCCTTGAGCTTGGGCTCGTCGGCGATGTCGGGCTTACGATCGAGGCCTTGTTGCCGAAGTTGGAAGATAAGCCGGACAGAGCGCATCTGGATACGGCGCTGGCCAATTACCAGAGGTCGCGCAGAGGGTTGGATGATCTGGCCACGGGCGCTCCAGGCCGTTTGCCCATTCACCCGCAATATCTCAACAAGGTCGTCAGCGACGTGGCTGATGAGGACGCGGTCTTCACCTTCGACGTGGGCACGCCGACCATCTGGGCGGCGCGCTATCTCAGGATGAACGGCAAGCGGCGCATGATCGGCTCACTGGTTCATGGCTCAATGGCCAACGCCATGCCGCAGGCGATCGGCATCCAGGCGTCTCAACCGGGCCGGCAGGTCATCTCGTTGTCCGGGGATGGCGGCTTCACCATGCTGATGGGCGATCTCATCACGCTCAGGCAGGAGAGCCTGCCGGTGAAGGTCGTCATCCTCAACAACGGCGTGCTCGGTTTCGTCGCCCTGGAGATGAAGGCGGGCGGGTTCCTCGATACCGGCGTGGCGCTCGACAATCCCGACTTTGCGGCCATGGCGCGCGCGATGGGCATTCACGCCATTCGCGTGGAGGATCCGGGCGATCTGCCCGGCGCCGTCGCCGACATACTCGCCCACGATGGTCCTGCCGTCCTCGACGTGGTCTCGGCTACGCAGGAATTGTCGATGCCTCCGACGATCGAGTTGGCCCAAGTCAAGGGGTTCGGCCTCTGGATGCTGCGCGCGGTGATGAGCGGCCGCGGAGACGAGGTCGTCGATCTGGCCAGGACGAATCTGCTGTCACGGTGATTGGAACGACGTCCACGACATTGGCAATTCAACAAAGGCGGGCGGACAACGCTGTCACCAGCGGGTCCGGTTCCGCCGGCTGACCAATGCCTCCCGCACTGGAGATCGACCATGCTGCAACATTGCGGACATGAAAAGACGATCCGGACCGTTACCCCGGGAGCCTGGGGTGCCAGGAATGCCTGGAGATCGTCCAGGAGTGGGTCCACCTGCGGCTTTGCCGGAATGCGGCGATTTCGGAATGGCCGAATCCGACCTTCCGATTTTCCCGTTCACCGAGATCGATCCGTTGCTGGTGCCGCGCACCATCCCGCTCGATCCCGTGCTCTGAGTGCAAACTGCTCTAACACCCAGCCAGAAGGAACTTTGCCATGACCATGCGCACCGCACCCCTCCGCACGCCGACCGATCTGGGCGAAAACGCCCGCAAGGATATTTCCGCAGCCCTCACCACCGCGCTCGCCGACACATTCGCCCTCTACCTAAAAACCTAGAATTTCCACTGGCACATGTCCGGGCCGCACTTCCGCGACTATCACTTGCTGCTGGACGAGCAGGGCGACCAGATTTTCGCCATGACCGACGCCATCGCCGAGCGGGCCCGCAAGGTGGGCGGGACGACACTTCGCTCCATCGGCCACATCGCCCGTCTCCAGCGCATGGCCGATAACGACGCGGATTTCGTCACGCCGGAAGACATGATCGCGGAACTGGCCAGCGACAACCAGCAACTGGTCGCCTACCTGCGTTCGACGCACGGCGTTGCCGAAGAATATAACGACGTGGCCACCACCAGCCTGATCGAGGTGTGGATCAACGAGACCGAACGCCGTGCATGGTTCTTGTTCGAAATAAGCCGGACCCCCTAGTCCCACCTCAGGTACGGCCAGGGTCCAACATGACTAAGTCGTGGCGGTTGCTAAGCCATGAGCCCGCCGCGCCGCCATCTGATGCGATCCCGGCTCACGGGCCGCTGCCGACCGACGCTGCGATCGACACACCTAGCCCGGATGTGACTTTGGGCGGCGATGAAGGTCAGCAAATGGTGCAACTGGTCGTTGGCCGAATCTCTGAAGCGGCTCGTTTCGGCCCAATCCGCCGGATGCATGTCTTTTCGCGATGTCGCCGCAGACTCTACGATGAGGTCTTTTCAGGCCTAGGCGCGGGCAAGGCGCTACGCTAGCTTACCGCTGACTTCGATCGGCTTCTCTGCTATTTGCCGGTCATGCCTGCAGAAGCGTATCGGATCGGAGCGTAGGGAGAAAATTGCACGTCGATGCGCAATATCGCGCCTTGGCGTAGAAAAAGCGGTGGCTCCCGGGGCAAGCCTTCTTCCGAATGGCTCGGCTTCCGGCCCTCACTGCCCGATTCGCGGCCGGTCATCGGCCGCTCGCGCGGCAGCGCAAGAGTGATTCATGCCTTCGGCCACGGCCATCTCGGCCTGACGCTGGCGCCGATCACGGCGTGCCTGATCGCCGACCTCATTGCCGGACGTGGCGATCTCGCGCGCATAGCTCCCTTTGCGGTGGACAGGTTCGGCGCCTGAAGTCCACGCGGTCTGCGAAAAGGCAACGTCGCTCGGGTTTGAAGGTGGGAGAGTGAATTTTCTGCCTTGGCAATGGCATGATAGGCAAGGGGATTGGTTGATCGCCAGTCGTCGTCGCTGGAGCCTGGAAAAGTGCTTGCTGTCGCTGCGACACGCCCGCTTTGAACGTCGCGGCTGTAGGTCGCCAGAGCAGCCTCATGTGATAACAATGACCCTCACGAAGGATAGCACACTGAGTTCCGTCGAGAGTGTTTCCTGCATGAGAATCCGCGTCCACATGGATGATGGAGAAGCGAAGGAAAAAACATGCTCGCGCTGGGGCAGCGCCAGGCGTTCACACCGTCACTGTGATGCCGCCGTCCACGTAGAGCGTGTGGCCGTTGACGAATGAAGAGGCGTCGCTGGCAAGAAACACTGCAGCCCCGATGAGTTCTTCAACATTGCCCCATCGACCGGCCGGCGTGCGCCGTTCCAGCCACGTGGAGAACTCGCGGTCCCGAACGAGTGCCTCGTTGAGCGGCGTCTTGAAATAGCCTGGCGCGATGGCATTGACCTGCAAACCATGCTTTGCCCAATCCGCACACATGCCTCGGGTCAGGTTTCTAACCGCCCCTTTTGTCGCCGTGTAGGGCGCGATGCCCGGACGAGCCAATTCGCTCTGGACTGAGCCGATGTTGATGATCTTCCCGCGGCCGCGGCTAATCATGCCTTTGGCGACGGCTTTGCTCACATAGAAAATGCTGGAGAGATTGGTTCGAACAAGATCGTCCCATTTCTCTTCCGGGAAATCCTCCAATGCTGATCGATGCTGGATGCCGGCATTGTTGATGAGAATGTCGATCGAACCAATCGAGGTCTCAATCCGCTCGACCCCCTGTCGCGCAGACCGGGCATCCGTGACGTCGAAGGCCGCCACCTCCACCGACAGACCATCCTTGAGCAGATCTGTGGCGGCGTCCTTCAACGGCTGTTCACGGCGACCGTTCAGGACAATCAGGGCACCAAACTCCGCCAGGCCACGGGCAATCGCCAGGCCAATGCCCTGGCTCGAGCCCGTAATCACGGCAATCTTACCGTCGAGGTCGAAAAGCGATCGCATCTGCGTTTTCGCCCTGCGATCACGAAGCGTAGGACACCGGCGTCGCGTGCCAGCCGTCCTTCCGCTTCTCCCAAAAGGCTGTTCTCAGCCGCGCGGAAATCGGACCAGGTCGGTCGTTCCCCATGATCCTTTTTCCAAGACGGCTTACCGGCATAATGCCGCCAGCCGTAGTCGAGAAGAAGATTTCGTCGGCGGCTTCGAATTCGTCGCGGGAGATATCCCGGACCTCACAGCGAATTCCAAACTCGTCGCAGAGTTCCAGGACTGTTCTTCGAGTGATACCTTCGAGCGCACCGCGTTTCGGCGTGATGACCTTGCCGTCGATGACGGCGAAGACATTGAAGCCTGGTCCTTCCGTCACGTTTCCATCGCGACCCAGCAAAATGCAGGTTTCGGCACCTTGATCGTGCGCCTCGAAATTCCCGCGCGTCAGGTCGCCCCAGTGGAAATTCTTGATTGTCGGGTCGAGTGACTCCGGCGCAATCCGTTGGGGGGACGCGATCATGGCGTGCACGCCGCGTTCCTGCTGCTCGGGGGTGAACACCCACACCCAAGGCATGACATGGCAAATCAAATAACTGCGGCCGTTTATGGGGTGAAGCGGCACGCCGCGCGGTGGACGGGAGCGGACACAGTCCATCGCCACATAGGCCTCGCGCAACCCGGTGCGCCGCACCAGTTCGGCGAGAATATTCTTGATCTCTTCGTCGCTTTCCTTCGGGTTCATCCGCAACTTCGTCATCGAGGTGCGAAAGCGTTTGACATGATCGTCAAGCCGGAAGAATGCGCCGTAGTAGACGCCCACCACATCGTAGGTAACATCGGACCGGCGGTAGCCCCATTCGGTGATACCGAGCTTGGCATCCTTGAGAGGCATGAATTCACCATCAATGTAGGCCGCGCCAACGGACCAATCGACGTCTGTCATCGTAGTTCTCCTTGATCTGAAAATCGTGCCCGCTGTCGGGCAGCCTGACAAAACGCGGGGTATCGGCCGGGCTATATGGCCACCGCCAGTTCGCTCCGGCCGGCGCGCAGGACGCGTGTTTGGACGATGTCCAATTCAAGATTGTCGTCTTCGGGAGACCCCTTGAAGGCTACTCCGTAGATGTCTCGTGCGCGCTGCCCGCTGATCCACCCTTCGGCAAGATCGTGCAGCACGCGCGCGGGATCGCGTTCCCGCGGAGAACCATATCCACCGCCGCCTGCGGAGTGAGAGACCATGTGCTCACCCGGCTGCAGAGTGACCCCGTAGCAAGGGGGAAGATCGACGACCGAACCATCTGCCTTGCGCATTGCCGCTCTGGACAGACCGCCGGGGCCACCTCCGCGGGCGCCTACGGCAGGCGTGATGGTACCATCAGCGGTATAGAGGACCGTCAAGGAGTTCCCGCCCCACGGGCCGTACTCACTGTAGACCGACGGCGCGCCGCGAAACGTGCCCGCTCCCTCGCTGTCGTCGAGAATATGGCGATCGTAGACGATGATTGGATGGTGGAGCTCATCGACTTCGACACTGTCGATATGGCACATGCCCGCGTTGCCGGCATGGATCATGGTCAAAAAGCCGTCGGTGACCGGCGTGCCGGCGCCACCGCTAATGCCGATATGGACTTGATTGATGAAGGGCTCATCATTGTTGTAGGGATCGCGCCCAGAGATGACACCCATTCCTGGCGGTTGGATTGGACCGGTCGCGGCTTGCCCAAAGCCAGCCGAAAGCTCGGCTATTGCGCGCTGCACCGGATTGGTGACGTGGTCGGCGAGATTGGTCGTCGCCACCGAGCACGAGGCCGGGTGCCTCGGAATGCCGACGCAGCAGTTTTCGCGAACCCGAATCTCAATGCGTCGAAAGCTGCCCGCATTGGCGGTGACATGATGATCGAGGATGCCGTTGAAAATCCCGATCATCGCCGCGCTCTTGGCGGTTGCCTCCGTAAGATTGAGACCACAGGGCTGGCAATCGGGATTGTCGCGCAGATCAACGATGATCCTGGCCTGGGCCGTGTCGACCTCAACGTCCACCTTGATGGGAATGCCGTCCGGGATGCCGGGGAAGGGGTCGTGAGCGGACTCCAGAACGACACGTCCCGAAGACAATCTCCTGATTGCCTCGATCATTTTTTGTTCGGAATAGTCGAACCAGCGGACGGCGTAGCCTTCAAGCATATGCCAGCCGATCTCGCGGCCGAGGTTGAGCAGTTCGCGCTCGCCGATGCGGACAGATCCCAGGCTCGCGAGAAAATCACCCCACCATTGGTCCGGAACCCGGATACGGGCCTGGCACATGCGCACGATGTCGTGGTTGGTCTCGTAGTCTTCCTGAATCTTCGTCGCCGAAAAGATCAGGGCACCCTCTTCGTACAGATCCTTCACATCGGCGAGATAGCTGGAGGGACGGGAATTGCCGCAGTCCGCCTGATGTGCCTTAGCCAGCACGAAGAAGCGCAGGATGCCCTCATCGTCGATGACCGGGACGATCATGCAGTGGTCAGCCGCGTGGGAGTTTCCCTCATAGGGGCTATTGTGGAGGAAGCAGTCGCCACGCTTGAGCCCCGGATGGTGCTTGAGGACCGCCTGGCACATCAAGTCAGGGCCGATGAGCGTGTGGTTCGGCAGACTTTCCGCGGCCGCCAGCAGCTTGCAGTCAGCAGTCAGAACAACACATGAAAAATCATGGGCCGTGTTGAGGATACCGGAGCGAGCGGTTCGGAAAAGAGTGTTCTGCATCTTGCGGGCGATGGTCTCCATACGGCTGGAAATCATCGCCATCTGAACGCCGTCCGGCGCCTTCTTCAAAATTTGCTCAGACATATGTAAGCGCCTCCTTAGAATGTCACACGCAGGCCACCACTGGCCGTGCGTTCTGCGACTGTGCCCGGATCGACCACGACGGTCGTGAACGACGATTCGATGATGGCGGGGCCGGCAACTGGTTCGCCCGGCTGCATAGCCTCGTAGCGATGAACCGAGACGTCGCTCCAGCCGAGTTCAGAGAAGTAGACCGGTCGCCTTGCGCGACCGCCGGCAAAATCGCCTTCAGGAGGGAGCGTGCCGGTGGCCCGATCGGTCAGTCTGCATCTGACCTTGGCGCGCCACGTCACGAATTCCACATTGGAATTGCGGTCGCTGATCTCGAAAATACGCTGGTGGGTGTCATGGAAGGCATCCGTGACCTGCTTCAAATCGCCTTCGCTCGTCACCTGATCAAGCGGGAGAGGAACGTCGATTTCCCAGATCTGATGCGGATACCGCGCCTCTACGGAATACTCGATGTGGCAGTCGAGAGCTCCGGCGCCGGGCCCTTCCGCGAACTCAAGGCATCGCTTCCTCAGCTCTGCCAGAACCTCGTTGATCTTGTCGCCCGCAAATCTGTCGCTGGTTGTAAACTGCAGTTGCGCATAGTCCGACGAAAGCTCCGACATTAGGGCCCCGGCCGCGCTCATCACGGCACCTGCTTCGGGGATCAGCACGCCAGCGCATTGAAGGCGCCTGGCAACTGCGACTGCATTAAGTCCGGCGGCGCCGCCGCCGCCGATCATCACGGCCGAGGTGGGATCAATGCCCTGGTTGACCGTGATCTCCTCGATCGCTCCGACCATCTTTTCGGTTGAAAGCCTCAACACAGCGGCAGCGGCTTCCTCAACTTTGATGCCGAGCGGTTCGGCGACTTTCAGACGCAATTGCCGGGTCGCGCCCTCCCGGTCGAGGACCATGGCGCCGCCCAAGAAGAAGTCCGGATCGATATAGCCCAGGATCAAGGCGCAGTCCGTGACAGTGGGCTCGATTCCTCCGCGGCCGTAAGCGACCGGCCCCGGCGACGAGCCCGCGCTCTGCGGACCGACCTGCAGAATTCCGCCATTGTCGACCCATGCGATCGAGCCGCCTCCGGCGCCGATGCTCTTGATATCGACAGATGGAAAGCCGGTCATATGGCCGCGCGTGCGCTGGCCAATCCATGTTTCGCGGCTCCAGGGGATGCGCCCGTCACGCACCAGGCTGACATCAAAGGTGGTTCCACCCGTGTCCGCGACAATCGCGATGGCGTTGCCAAAATCGCGCTCTGCGTAGTAGCGGCCGGCGACGGGCGCCATCGCCGGTCCCGAATTGATCGAGTGGATCGGAGCCCGTGCAACTGCCGACGCATCCATGATGCCGCCACTTGAAGTAACCATCAGTGTGCGGCCGTTGAAACCGGCGTCCTGCAGCCTATTGGTCAAGCCATCAAGATACTTAAACATCAGCGGTTTCAGCGAGGCGTCGATGACGGTCGCGGACGCTCGACGGTATTCGCGCAGCGTTGGATTGAGCTGGTGCGAGAGCGTGTATGGAACATTCGGCAGATGCTCGTTCAGAAGTTCTCCGATACGCCGCTCGTGAGCCGAGTTGACGACGGACCACAGAAGGCAAACGCCAACGGCTTCTATTTTTAGCGACTGCAGTTTTTTGATTGTCGCGATGAAGTCGGTTTCGTCCAGTTCCTCGACGATATTGCCGCGAGCATCGACGCGCTCATCCACTTCGAAAGTATACCGCCGAGGCACATAGGGTTCAGGGTAGGCGACCCTGAAGTTGAACGGCTCAATGCGCCCGCCCTCGCGCATGACCAGGATGTCACGATGACCTTTGGTCGTGATGAAGGCTGTTTTCGCCGTCTTGCCGGTGATGATCGCATTGATGGCCCGGGTAGTGCCGTGCACGAACATGGCGCCGCGGCTCAGGAAATCTCCGAGTTCTAGTCGATAGTGCCTGGCTGCGAGACCCAAGGCATCGAGCACGCCGCGCACCGGGTCATCAGGCGTCGTCGACGCTTTGAACAGCCTGATCTCGTTGCCATCTTGAACGACAAGGTCGGTGAAAGTACCACCGGTGTCGCACGCCATCCTGATATGATTTGCGCTTGGTTTGATCTGGGTGGCGTGGGTATTCATAAGGCAAGCCTCTTTCGTGCCAGCGCGGATGTATCCGGCCGGATATTCTCGGGTTGTCGGAAGAAGGGCGCTGTTTGGCGCTACTATTCTAGGTGTCGTTTCCGGACATGCGTGGCAGCATCTTCCTGTGGCTTCGCACATGTGTCTCGAATGACGAGTTCGGGCAGAAAAATCGTGTCGGAGCCGGCGTTGGCCGGCGCCGTATTCGGTTTGAGAACACGCTCGACGGCAGCGCTGGCCATCGTCTCGATAGGCTGACGTATGGTCGTCAGTGCAGGAAATGACAGCTGGCTGATCCAGGCATCGTCCACGCCAATAATCGACATGTCCTTTGGAACGGCAATGCCGGCGGAACGGAAAGTCGCCAGCAGGCCCAACGCGATCATGTCGTTGAACGCGATAATGGCCGTGGGCCTGGGCGACAGCGCCGCCACATCGGAAGCGGCATCACGACCGACCTCGACCATCTGGGCGTCTGCGATATCAAGTGCGCTCTGGTGACGCTCGAGCACGACAGCCTGACTGTCGTCGAGTTCGCGGTCCTTCATTGCTTTCTTGAAACCGGACAGCCGCATCACCCGGCTGTGGGTGATGAGGGGATCGGTGACATAGGCAATCCGCCGATGACCGAGAGCAAACAGATGCTCCACAGCCATCCCGATTGCAGCCTCGTGATCAAGATTGACCGTATCGAGCCGAGCAAGCTTCAAATCGAGTCTGTTGGCGTCCACGGCAACGATCGAAAGATCGCTCCACGCCGAGTAGTAACCCCGCCTGGTGTTCAGGGGTGCAATCGTGATGAGGTCGGCAACGCCTACGGCGGCCAGATTGTCCAGAAACTCCTTCTCGAGCTTCGGATCGCGCATGGTGTTGCACAGATGAACCCGGTAACCCGCCTTCACCGCAGCCTGTTCTATCGAGAACACCATCTGCCCGTTGAAGGGATTGACGATGCTGGGCACGACAAGGGCGATTACCCGCGCCTTGCCAGTCTTTAGTTGGCGCGCTGCCTGGTTCGGTCGGAAATCGAGCTCGGCAATTGCCGTCGCAATGCGCGTCCGGGTCTCCGTTCCGAGCCGGTGGAATCGATTGTTCATGTAATTCGAGACGCTGCTCACGGATACGCTCGCCGCTTTCGCGACGTCCTGAATGGTGGCGCGGTCCGCAGCATCTGTGGGCGATCCACTCTTCGGCGGCATGTCGTTCAAATCTCCCAAGGTCCCAGAGACCCTCATTCTACAACTCCCGCAGGAGAACAAAACCTTGATGGTCGCGAGTCCGGCTCCGCCGCTGTGCGGCCAATCAATCAGGTAAAACGGTACACTAAAATTCCTCCCTGTCAATCGATCGCCGATCTGACGATGTTCACCGATCATGCGACTGGTATTGCAAATTTCGCGTGACAGCTCGACTCCGACGAGAGACAAACGCGTCAAAGGGAGTTGACAGGTGAAAAAAATCAGGTGTATCGTTTTACCAACTGTAGCAAGCCAAAGAGCTTCGCAGCAGGCTTAAAGGCGCTGAACACGTCTCGCATGGGGGCAACGCCACGCCTGAAACTTCCACGATCGTTTTCTTGCGATGCTGCCGCTAGTCCGACGGGTACCGGGCGAAGTCGGCAAAGACAAAGCTTTCCATCATCAAAAAAACCGACGGAGACGGAACATGAAAAAGATTTTGCTGGCCGCCGCATGTCTAACGCTGCTCGGCGTCCCTGCTCAGGCTGAAACAATCGGCTTCAGCATGCAGCGGTTCGACGACAATTTTCTCGCGATTCTTCGCAGTGGTCTGGAGGCGCACGCCAAGGACCTTGGGAACGTGACGTTGCTGATCGAGGATGCGCAGGGCGACATCGCCCGGCAGCAAAGCCAGATCGAAAACTTCATTGCCGCCAAGGTCGACGGCATGATCGTGATCCCGGTAGAGGCCGATGCCGGCGTCGCGATGTCCAAGACCGCCGACAAAGCCGGAATCCCTCTGGTCTTCGCCAACAATCAGCCTTCCAACGTCGATCAGCTGCCGGAGAAGCAGGCTTTCGTCGGCTCCGACCAGATCCAGGCAGGCAGCCTGGAGGCGCGAGAGGTCTGTCGCCTGCTGGGTGGCAAGGGCAAAGCCGTCATTCTGATGGGAGAGCTTGGAACCCTGGTTGCGCGTGGCCGCACCGAGGCAGTGCACGAGGTGTTCAAGTCCGATGGATGCAAGGGCATCGAGATCGTCGAAGAGCAGACGGCGACCTGGTCGCGCACGCAGGCGCTCGACCTGACCACAAACTGGCTGTCGGCAGGCCTGAACTTCAACGCTGTTATTGCAAACAACGACGAGATGGCGCTGGGTGCGCTTCAGGCCATCAAGGCAAGTGGTGGATCAACCGGCGACTACGTCGTTGCCGGCATCGACGCGACGCAGGACGCCTTGACAGCCATGAAGTCGGGCGATCTCAAGGTGACCGTTTTCCAGGACGCGATCAGCCAGGGAGAAGGCGCGCTCGACACGGTGCTGAAGCTGGCCCGAGGCGCGAAGAGCGACAAGAAGGTCTTCACCACGCTCGAACTCGTCACCATGGACAACATGGACAAGTACCTGAAAAGGAACTGACCGCCAGCATCGCGCGCCGGTCATTTGACCGGTGCGCGGACTGTTCCGTTCGATCTGGATTTGGGACGACTTCGATGCAGACCACAGTCGCCGCCACGCGTACCCCGCCTGGTATTGAGGACAAGCGTCAGTCTTGCCTGCTGAGCGCGAGCGGGATCAGCAAGTCGTTTCCGGGCGTGGTAGCACTCGACGATGTGAGCTTTCAACTCAGGCGGGGTACCGTCCATGCACTGATGGGCGAGAACGGCGCGGGCAAATCCACGCTGATGAAAATCCTGGCGGGGATATATCAACCCGATGCAGGAGAAATCTTCCTCGACGGCGTTTCCGCCCAGTTCAAGACCCCGCTCGACGCGCTGACACAGGGTGTCGGGATGATCCATCAGGAGCTAAACCTGATGCCCTCGATGACGGTCGCGGAGAACATCTGGATCGGCCGAGAGCCGCGCAATCGATTTGGGATCATCGATCACCGGCGCATGAATCGCTTGTCGGTTGATCTTCTCGCGGAGCTGAAGATCAGCCTGAACCCGGAGGCGGAAGTTCGTCATCTTTCGATTGCCAGCAGGCAGATGGTGGAAATCGCAAAAGCGGTTTCCTATCGCTCGCGCGTCCTGATCATGGACGAGCCCACGTCAGCGCTGACAGAGCGCGAGTCTGCTCACCTCTTCGAGATAATAGGCGACCTGAGGAAGCAGGGCATCGGCATCGTCTACATCTCGCACAAGATGCACGAGATCTTCGAGATATCGGACGAGATCTCCGTTTTTCGTGACGGCAAATATATCGGCACTCATGCGGCAGCGGCCACTAGTCGGGATGAGATCATCCACATGATGGTTGGCAGAGACATCTCAACACTGTTCCCGAAAAAGAATGTTCCGACCGATGATGTTTTACTTTCGGTTCGTGACCTCACTTTGCGCGGCGTCTTCTCGGGGGTCTCTTTTGATCTGCGGGCGGGGGAGATACTGGGCCTCGCCGGCTTGATCGGGTCGGGGCGGTCCAACGTCGCCGAAACCATCTTCGGGGTGACGCCCGCCACCAGCGGCGAGATACGGATAAACGGGCAACGCGTCGATTTGAAATCGCCACGCGATGCGATCTCCAACCGAATGGCCTTCCTGACAGAAGACAGAAAACAAAGCGGCTGTTTTCTCGTCCTCGACGTCCTCGAGAATATGCAGATTGCCGCTCTTCAAAGCCAATTCGTCAAAGCTGGCTTCGTCCAAGGCAAGGTGATTGCCGCGGCATGCAGTGAGATGAGCAAGACGTTGCGCGTCAAGAGCTCCGGAATCCACACCATGGTCGAAAACCTATCGGGCGGCAATCAGCAGAAGGTGCTGATCGGACGCTGGCTTTTGACCAGACCGGGCATCCTCATCCTGGACGAGCCGACACGCGGCATTGACGTTGCTGCCAAAGCCGAGATTCACGCCCTTGTCTCATCACTCGCCAGCGCGGGCGCGGGCGTCATTCTGATCTCCTCGGAGATGCCGGAGATCCTTGGAATGAGCGATCGGATCATGGTGATGCATGAAGGAAAGATCACCGGCGTTCTGGACCGAGATGAGGCGACGCAGGTCAAAATAATGGAACTCGCTTCGAAGTAAGTGAGGAATAGAGGAACTGCACGATGGGAAAAGACACAACAGCCGCCGCCATTCCTGAGTACCGCGGCAGCTTTGGCGATTGGCGAAAACCTCAGGAACTCAATATCTTCCTGGTCCTGGTGGGGATCGTTCTCCTCTGCGAGGTGTGCGGCTGGCTTTTGATCGGGCAGAGTTTCGTCTGGAATCCGCAGCGCCTGACGATCACCATCCTCCAGGTGTCCGTGGTCGGCATTATCGCAATCGGCGTGACACAGGTCATCATCACCGGCGGCATCGACCTTTCTTCGGGGTCCGTGGTAGCGGCAAGCGCGATGATGGCGGCTGGGTTTGCCCAATCCGCGGAATGGTCGAAGGCGCTTTATCCTTCATTGACCGATCTGCCGGCGATCGTGCCAATCGCCATCGGTGTCCTGATCGGCTTGCTTGCAGGTATGACCAACGGCGTTTTTGTTGCCTATGCCCGAATCCCGCCGTTCATCGCAACGCTCGGAATGATGGTTTCGGCAAGGGGCATTTCGAAATGGTATACAAAAGGCCAGCCCATTTCCGGGCTGACTGATCAATTCACCGCCATCGGCTCGGCCGCATGGCCGGTGTTTGTCTTCATAGTCGTTGCAATGATTTTCCATGTTGCGCTTCGCTACACCCGGTACGGCAAGTACACTTATGCCATCGGCGCGAACGTCCAGGCAGCGCGGGTCTCCGGCATAGATGTCGAAAGGCATCTGGTTAAGGTCTACGCGATCGCCGGAATGCTCGCCGGCCTCGCCGGCATCGTCACAGCGGCGCGCGCGCAGACGGCTCAATCCGGCATGGGATACATGTATGAGCTCGATGCGATTGCCGCAGCCGTGATCGGCGGAACGTCGCTTGCCGGCGGGGTGGGCCGGATAGGGGGCACCGTAATCGGCGTGGTGATCCTGGGCGTGATGTCGTCAGGCTTTACGTTTCTACGGGTCGACGCCTACTACCAGGAAATCGTCAAGGGCCTGATCATCGTCACGGCCGTGACCATTGATGTCTACCGCAATCGGCAGAAGCGCTCCTAGATCGAGCCCGCGCTGGAACGGCATCTATTCCAAAAAGGTACAATAAAAAGCCGTTCAGATAAAACTCACCAAGGCAGGGAAGTTCCGCAAGCACAAACAGACTTCAGGTCAATTCTGAAAAATTCCGTCGATGGAGATCGAAAATGCAGATCAAAGCGCTACACAGCTTGACATTTCAGCATTTTGACATCGGCCTACCAGTCGAATGCATATCTCAAAGGTGGCGATATTTGGCCAGGGTTCACGACGTTGCTCGTCGCCTTGTTGACAAACATGGGGCGAGCCGTGCGTCGGATCTTGCAAAACGAGCCGCCGCCAGAGCGTCGGGGAGGCGCGGGGCGATCCTACGGGCCGTTGCCGAGTCAGTGAACGATCTGATGCGGTTGGACATTTTCTATCATTGATTGGACGCTTCGAGCCTACGGCAAAAACCGCCCACAGTCGCTCCACCACGCAACGATCAACTCAGCTGATCGGGGTGCAGTTCGATGGCCAGCCAAACCGCATCGGTGTCGGCGAAATAGCGATGCCACGGATATTTCCACTGGTTCGTTCCGCTGACCCGGCAAAACGCCTCATGGGTAAAGCCCGGCACCATGAGGAAATCTTGACAAAGTGTTGCCTGGTCGTTCTCCGGAATTTCTGCATGCGGCCGGTTCCGAATATCTGCGTGTGGACCTCGAGGAAAGGATGGTTGTCGTGAATGAAGCAGTCGGTTTCAGCCCCACCGGAGGGTCAGTTTGAGCACGAAGCGCTGCAATTGCCGTTCCACGGCGGCCGCGCCGGCATTGTTGACCAGAGCATCGATCGGCCCCGCCGCTTCGACCGCCCCTCGTGATGCTATCCGCGCTGGTCACGTCCAGCGCCCGGACGCACCAGGATGACTTCGATCCTGATCACCCCGTGATGAGCTTCCGGCAAGCGGCGAGGATAGTCGAGCGAGCGAGCGGCGGCGACGACCTTGTCGACAGTGGCAGGCGTGACGGCGCTGCCGGCTGCCCTCGGCACCAAGCTCGCCTGCCCGGACCGAAAGGTATATTTGGTCGTCCAAGATTTTTTAGCATGAGTCCGAACCATGACCGATCCAGTCGCCGAAGTGGTTTCCCTGCTCAAGCCAAGCCCGTCTATCTCAAAGCTGGTGACAGGCGGCGGTCAGTGGCTCGTCGAGCCACAGAACTTGGAAGCCCTTTTTATTGCGCCGTGGTCGAGGGCCATTGCCGGATGACGATTCCCGATCGTGAGCCGATGTTGCTGATGGCGGGCGACTTCGTGCTGGTTCCGGAAATCTTCTCGTTCACGATGAGCAGCCTGGAACCGCCTCCTCGCGGAGCCCTTGCCCAACGTCTTGAGACCAGCCCGGGTGTCTTCCGACTCGGAGACCCAGAAGCGACCGCCGAAATCAAGGCGATGGTTGGCCATTGTGCCTTTGGCTCGGAGGACAAGACTCTTCTCTTCTCGTCTCGTTGCTACCAGAGGTTATCCACGTCCAGGGCGAAGAGCGGCTGATGATGCTGGTCGGGATGATAAACGACGAAACGAGAGCCGACCGGACCGCCCGTGAGATGGTGCTTCACCGGTTGTTGGAGGTGCTGTTGATCGAAGCTTTGCGTTCAACGGCAAGCGCCGCAGCCCCGCCCGGTCTCCTGCGCGGTATGGCCGATCCGCTGCTGGCACCGACCTTGCGTCGGATTCACGCGGATACAGGTCGCAGCATGACGGCGGAAACACTCGCGCGGGATGCCGCCATGTCCCGTTCGACCTTCTTCGATCGTTTCCGGAGGGAGGTTGGCGTGGCCCGGATGGAATACGCGACCGGCTGGCGCATGGCGCTGGCGAAGGAATTCCTTCGCAAGGATGTTGCCACGGCGGAGATTGCGCAACGCGTCGGCTATGGCTCGGCAAGCGCCTTCAGCGTCGCGTTAACTCGGCATGTGGGAATGCCGCCCGGCGCCTATTCGCGGGTAAACACCGCTTGGGTAACGCCGGCCCGATTGCAAAATGTGGAGCAGGCTGCTTTGGCCCTCACTTGCCGATGTAGGCCGCCAGTTCATCGGGCGTTCCGTTGGGAAAAGCCTGCTTCAGAAAATCCAGGAAGGCAGATACACGCGCGCTCAACAGACGCCGCGACGGGTAAAGCGCCCACAGCGCGATCTCGGAACCCTCGATATCACCCCAGTGCAGCAAAGTGCCGTCGGCCAGGTCGTGACTCACCAGCGAAATCGGCATACGAGCAGCGCCTACGCCGGTTCGCACGGCATCCCGAACCATGATGAGGGACGACAGTGCGAGAATGGGGTCGATCCCGATCGTCGCGGATCCTTCTGAAGTCACGACGTTCCAGGTCTGCCGATCGCTGGCCCCACGCACGACACCTGGCACCGAGAGATCTGCCGCCGGCCGGGGCAGATCGGGGCTTGCCACGACGACCAGGCGATCATGCAGAAAGGCTCGGCCGACAAGACTTTCGTCTGGGTCCGGATTGACCCGGATGACCAGATCATAACCTTCCTCGATCATGTCCACGGCTCGGTCCTCTGTCGTGACTTCCAACCGCACGTCGGGATATTTCAATGCAAAGCCCGCCGCGATCCTGCCCATGGCTGTCTGCGAAAACAGCAGCGGCGCGCTGATCCGTAACCTGCCGCGCGGCTTGTCCCCGCCCGCCGCGATCGTGGCCGCCGTTTCGTCGAGCTCCGTCAGCAGAGAGGCTGTCCGCTCATGAAGGGCGCGTCCTTCCTCAGTGAGTTTGAGGTTGCGCGCGCCGCGTTCAAAGAGCCGAAGTTGAAGGGCAGCCTCCAGTTCTGTAACCCGTCGGGACAAGGTCGCTTTGGGGCGGCCGGACGCCCGCGACGCTTTGCCGAAGCCACCGTGACGCGCGACAAGGTTGAAATCGGCAAGGGCGACGAGATCCATAATCGTTCCACCTGTGAGACGAACTGTCCAAATTAACAGCCTATTGGTTTAAGAATGAACCAGCCATATTCCGGGTGTCAAGCAATACCAACCCGGAGAAAATCCCATGACCATTCTCGTTACCGGCGCCACCGGCAATATCGGCGGCCAAGTCATCCAGCACCTCGTCGACCGCGGCGCTGATGTCCGCGCTCTCGTCCGCGACCCCTCCAAGGCCAATTTCCCGGCAGGTGTTGCCGTCGTCAAAGGTGACTTCCTGGACGTCGACTCCCTACGTACCGCCTTCGACGGTGTCTCGACGCTCTTCCTGCTGAACGCTGTCGCACCAGACGAGTTCACCCAGGCTTTGATCGCCCTCAACGTCGCCCGCTCGGCTGGCGTCGAACGGATCGTCTACCTCTCAGTCATTCACCCGGACGTCTACGTGAACGTGCCGCATTTCGCCGGCAAGTTCGGCGTCGAGCGGATGATCGAGCAGATGGGCTTTCATGCTACCATCCTGCGTCCGGCCTACTTCATCCAGAACGATCTGACGATCAAGGACGTCATCGCAGGCTACGGCGTTTACCCGATGCCCGTCGGCGACAAGGGGCTTGCCATGATCGACGTTCGCGATATCGCCGAGGTTGCTGCCCTTGAGCTGCTGCGCCGCGAACAGGCCGCACAGCCGCTCCCGATCATTCGCATCAACCTGGTCGGTCCCGATACCCTTACCGGAGCGGATATCGCCGCGATCTGGTCGGACGTGCTCGCTCGCCAGATCAACTATGGCGGCGGCGATACGGCTGCCTTCGAGCAGAACCTCAAGCAGTTCATGCCGCCATGGATGGCCTACGACATGCGCATGATGGGCGAGCGATTTTTGACCGATGGCATGCTGCCCGAGGGCAGTGATGTCGAGCGCCTGACGACGCTTCTTGGACGTCCGCTCCGCTCCTACCGCGACTTTGCCTCGGAAACCGCTGCCTCTGCCTGAGGCAATCAGCCACAATTTCAAACAAGGACCATCAACATGATCTATTCGGCCGCAACCGTCCCGGTGAATCCGGAAGGCGAAACAAAGCTCACCCGGGAGCAAGTATGGAAGAGTTTGGAACTGAAGGCGCGCGACGCGCGCCTGTTCCTCCCGCCGGGTCTCTGCACCCGCTGCGATGTGGTGGAGGAAAGTGATACCCATTTCGTGCGCGAAGCCACCATCGCCGGCTCTGACATCACGGAGATCATCACCCTCGAGCCGCAGAGCAAGGTCACCTTCTTCCAGGCGACCGGCCCACGCGAAGGCGCCATTATCAATGAGCTTTTCGAGGACGAAGCCGGTGCACTGCAGCTGAAGTTCTACTGCTACCTCGGCCTGCGCGGCAAGGAGGCTGATGGCCCAGAGGAACAGGCCGAGCAGACGCAGTTCGACAGCGACAAGGGCTACAAGTCGGCCCTGCTGTCGACGCTGAAGCGGACCCGCGAACTGCTCGCAGAGGGCCGCCTCTGATTATCACCAGCATCCAACCCAACAGGGCGGCCTCCTGAGAGGCGCCAGGCTTTCAAGAGGACCAAAATCATGACCACACCCGTCTCTGAAACACGTTTCGCGGCCGTACCGAATATCCTGGTGCTCGGTGCCACCGGGCCGACCGGCCGCCATATCGTCAGCCAGGCCGTAAGCCGCGGCTACGATGTCACCCTCCTGGTGCGCTCGCCGGATAAGGCCGCAAACATGAAGGGTGTGAAGATCGTCGTTGGAGACGCCCGTGACGAGAAGGTGTTGCGCCAGGCCGTCAAGGGTCGCGATGCCGAGATTAGCGCGCTCGGCACACCCGCAAGCCCATTTCGCGAAGTCACCCTTCTTTCGACCGCGACCCGAGCGCTTGTCAGCGCCATGAAAGCGGAACACGTCTCGCGTCTCGTCGCCATCACCGGTATGGGCGCTGGCGACAGCGCAGGGCACGGCGGTTTCCTCTTCGACAAGCTGATCTTCCCTCTGCTCCTGCGCAAGGTTTACGCCGACAAGAATCGTCAGGAGGCAATCATCAAGGGCAGCGATCTGGATTGGACTATTGTCCGTCCTTCAGTTCTCAACAACAAGCCTGCACGCACCACGATCCAGATGCTCACGAACTTGAACCAGTTCCGCGGAGGCTCCATTTCGCGCGAAAACGTTGCGGCCTTCGTGCTGGATCAAGTCACCACGGATCGGTGGCTACATAAGTTGCCGTTGATCACGGGGTAGGGTGGCTTGAACGGCCTATCAAAGCGAAAACCGCCAGCGCGACGATTGCGGTCAAACGAGCCGCGAACGCATAGCTGCACTGCACAAAAATTCAGTGCAGCGTGATTCGTGCATACCCCGGCAAGGTCTTCCGTCTGCGGATGCCTGCGCCGGCAATGCGTTGGCGAGTCCAGTCTGAGCGATCAAGCCCGCGCTCTGGACGAGCTCCCATCCTCACAGAATGTTCGCCCACCGGGACAACGTGACGCAACGGAACGGATGCTTCACCCGTAAAGTCTTGGGGAGGTTGCGAAAGGAGACCAGCATATCACCTGCGAACGAGACGTCGGCACGTTCGAAGAGCCCGTGACCGTTTTGCTGTCCTCGGGCAAAGTCAGTGTTTCGAGCACCCGCGAAGCCGCCGAAATGCTGCTTTACCGCTGGCCCACGGCATCACAGCGTGAGCAAACATTGACAGAAGCATTCCAACATTCACGATGTGCAACACCGACGCTAGACCGACACGAATCCTCAGTTCAAAGAGCGAGGATTAATGCTGCGGTAAACGAAGGGCACGGGGCGTCTTCGCGCGAGCCAGTTATCCGATCTCCCGCTCAAAAATTCTACCAAATATTCCGACCTCCTGATGGAACCCATTCGTCGCGAGCGAGTTGCGACTCATTGGGACGGACTTCCCGTACATGACAACCAGCAACAAAGCAGACCATCAGTCTGTCTCCAAAGCGTTTCGGAAACTGATCCGTTCCGAAGGCTATCGTCATAACGTACAAACGTTCTTAAATCTGGAGGTCGAACCGGAACTGCCGCCAACGTTACAGTCATTACTTGCGGCTATTGACCAGGCCAAAGACGGGCCGACCGAAGAAGTCCCTTATCGGGCTGGCTGAGATCAAAGCGGAAGAGTACAGGGGCTCGCTCCGTACTTGTTTCTCTGGTTCCGCTAAGAAATTTCCATCAAACATTCTTCTTGATTTTTCCCGACAGAGGACCATGAATGTTCCGCGTGGGTTCTCGCTGGGGTGGGAGGCCTAGTATGAACGTTTGGACGAACTGCCGACCGAGCAAAGTGACTGCCCATAAGCTTGTTAAAGAGCTGATCTTACAAGCCGGTCGCGGCCAAATCATCTCCCTGAAAGAGACCATCGCAGCGGTGCGCCGGGCCGGGCCGCATCTGGTGGAAAGTGACTGCGCGCTGGTCGAGCTTATTGTCGAGATTGGCCCAGCCTTTGGCCTGTTCGTCGCGTTCGACCTTCGCGAATAGCCACATGGCAACCCATTGGTTCAACCCTCTATGAGATCGAGAGGGGTACGGGGAACTTCGCGCGAGCTGGTCATCCAATCCCCGCTCAGAGATTCTCACCAAATTATTCGCTTCCCCTTCGGAACCCTTTCACAACGAAAGTGTTTCAGACCGAATGTGGGAACGACCTTATGCCGGCACGACCAACAGCAGGGACAGCCTTTCAACGGCTGATCAGCTCAGAAGATAATCGTCAGATGCTCCGCAACAGGCTTGGTCTCGAAGTCGACGAGAAACTGCCGGCGTCGCTTGCTGCATTGTTGCAGGAGCTTGAGCGGCGAGAGCAGGTCGAGGTTGATTGGAGCGCCACCACTTTGGCAGCGCGGGCTTCTATGGCCTTCGACGAACCAGAAGGAAGCGCTTCAGTGACCCTCATGGCGATGCTGCGTAGGGGACGTGCCTTCCGAGGGATGATCAGTTCGGAAGACTACTGCCGGAAGCTACGCAGGCTCCTAAGGTTTGTAGGCGAACCAACTCTGACACCGACGCTTGCCACACTGGCGCGGGAGCTTTCAGAGCAGTCTGAGCTGCGGAAGCTGGAATCGGCCGACAAAATTCCATAGTTGCCCGACATTTCCCCACATGACAACCCACTGGTTCAACCCTCCGATCCCTGTCAAGACTGAGCGTCTCGGGATCATCCGCAATGTCAACAACGCCGAGGCAGCCGGCGAGGAACTGATGAACTGGACCAAGCGTGGCCCTTGTGGGACGTCGCGGTGCGTGTTTGCATGGCCGTGATTTTCGACGAGATGGAACCTGAGGAGGCTCGCAAGGCGTTCCTGGCTGCTGCAAAAGAGGAGGGGACGTTACTCCCCCCAATGACAATAGCTAACTTGGATGGCGGTAAAGGTTCTCTGACCAACACCGCCTTCGCGAAAGGAGCCCGCCGCCGGTGAGGGAGAGGCGACGGACCCCCCTTACAGCGGCTGCACATCCACGAAGAATCCTGCTGCCACCACAAAACCCGCGAGGGCCTACATCGTTCCTTAGCTGCGGCTAAAGCGGGGTTGGTCAGCCGGCGCTTGCCGCTCTAAGTTCCCCCTTATGGGTCCTCTCTGGTTCTCTCCACCGGTCTACGTGAAGACGAAACGTCCGGGCATTCGCAATGGGGTCAGCCACGTCGAGGGAGCCGCCGAGGAACTCATGGGGTGGGACACAAAGGGCCCGAAGTGGACGAAGGCGGTCCAGTCCTGCGTCGACGAGTTCGAGGGCACGGTGTCCCCCCAAGAGGTCCGTGAAGCCTTTGAGGCGGCTGCCAGGAGGCCAACGTGTATCTCTCCCCTGAGTAGCAGGTATCATGACGCCCATCTGGTTCGTCCCTCCGGTGTTCGTGAAGACTGAAACCCGGTGTCAGGCATGGCTGCAACAATGCGAAGGAAGCCGTTGAGCAGCCTGCCGGCCGTGTTGAGCTTTTCGCGATCATTGCCGACCCGCTTGATTAGCACCTCGGCCTGAGCCGTGCTTCCTGCCTCCGGCCCTTCCATTCCCGATTTTCGAGCACAGCTCACAGATGATAATCAAGAGCAGGAACGTGCCCTCAAATGCTGCCACAGCGTATCGGTTTTCTGCCATCGAAGCCTGACATTCCGGTTCCGGTCCCCTAGGACGTGTGGACACTTATCTGATCGATAGCACGACCCGCAGGCGTCAAAGCGGCAACAACGCGTCGGGCGTCACATCACCGATTGATGCGAAACTATGCGTTTCCCTGACACCAGGAAGCGGCAGAATGACCCGCTGCAGGAATTCCTGAAACGTCGCCATGTCAGCTATTCGTGCTTTGACCAGGTAGTCGAAACCACCAATCACCATATGGCATTCGATGATTTCGGGTGCCTTGGCAACAGCCTCCGCAAAGCGGTCGAAGACGTGTGGCGCGGTATGATCGAGCCTTACCTCGACAAAGACGAGGGTGCCGCGTCCAATGTTCGAGGGTTCGACCACAGCCCGGACGGCGCGGATAAAGCCTTCGCTGAAAAGGGGCTTGATGCGCGGCTGGTGGACGCAAAGTAGCGGCGCGGGTATCGTGCTCACATCCGCCGCACCGGGCACCGCCCAACCCAGGAGCCCACGCCCCGTACTCGGCGCGACGCTTGATTGACCCGCCGTGCTGTAGAGTGCGGCGGTTTTTTCAATCTCGATCGCGCAGCTCTTTGACAGCCTTGGTGAGGGTCAGGCGGTCATTGCCCTTCTTCTTGATCAGCTTGCTGACCTTGGCGAGATGCGATTTTCCAGCGCGAAACGTTCCACCTCGTAAAACGCATCGACCGACAGGCGGCCTCGCTCGACGTAGTCTCGGGTGCTCTTGTTCTCATTCATTTCCGTTTCCTACTCACTTGGCAGCTGCAAATGAGGATCCGCCCGCCACTCCTCGATTTGGCGGGCGGATCCTATCAGCGCAGGAAGGGACTTTAGCTGCGCAGATGCAATTTCTGGGGACTGTTTGGAGCGTCATTTCTGGCTAACGACCATCAACTCGCGACTATTCCAATCATCAAGAAGGTGATGGAGATGGCGAAAACCGGTGCAAGCAGCCAGCGAGCTTCGTGAACACTGTTCTCCATAGGCTCTCCTCCTTGAGGGACCGCAACGAGTACGAACAGACGCAGTTCCGGAGGGCTACACTGTGGGGGCCATTGCGCCCAGCGACTCAGACGAAGGTCCCTACGCATGGCCAGCCTTAAGGCTCAGTTTGGAACGTCTAGAGAAGCTGCAGGTTGGGCGAGCCTGGCGCAATGTTTCGTGCCCACGAGCCCACAAGGAGATAGCTATGAGAATCCATCTTTCCACAGCAGCGGCGGGATTTCTGCTGCTGGCTGGTGTCGGTGCCGCCGGCGCTCAGGACGTGGTCATTGACCCGCAGCAGGAAACCGTCATCAAGGAATATGTGAAAAAGCAGCCGCTCGCATCGGTGAAAGTCCCTGGAGTAGAGCTGAATGTCGGCTCGACGCTCCCCGACAGCGTCGAGCTTCATGAAGTGCCTAACGTCAAATACCGCTACGTCGTCGTCGACAACCGGACTGTTGTCGTTGACCCGGGCACACGTAAAATCGTGAAAGTCATCCAGTAACCTGAACGTCTGAGAAGACCGCCCGCCGTGCCGAAGGGTGCGGCGGGAAGCCAAGCATGAACTCTCCAGAATGCGAGGCGCTGCAATGTCCCTCTCTCCCAGTCTATCCTTCGTCCGTTTGACTTTCCAATGCCCGCATTGCAACTTCGCCGTCGTCAGGAACGGCAGCTGGTTTCAGGTCGTTTCCCATTACAAGTGCGAGGGATGCGGACGCGAGGTCCGGATTACCTATCCCGACAAGATTGGTATCTTCCAGCAGCACGCGCACTTGGCCATTCCCCCGCCTGGAGCGCGGTAGACTTGCAAGCCCGAAAGTGAGTTCGAATTGCTGGGCGCCGAGTGCGAGCCGGGAATGCCGGCGCTCGCCTGAGATCGGCACTCGGATGGCTACATCAGAGCAATGAAGACCACCGGCGTACGATCAGGAAGATCGCCATTACTATGGCTGGCAAGGCGCTCTGTTCGCCTGACGAGGGCAGAGACCTCCTCGTCGCTCGACGAAATGAGATCAACGACCGAGAAATTTGTTGGGTCAGGAGTTTGATTGTCATTTTGCGGGTCGGCTTGCGGGACCTCATCTAGGTCCTGTCTGCTCTGGATAAGGGTCACAGTTCTTTCCGCTGTTAAAGGTATCATATCGATCGAGGCATAAAGTGGGCACCCGGGGACCGCCGATGAAGGGACATTGCTCGGCGGCCTAATACAATCCTTTGGTAAGCTCTTGGTTGCCGGCCCTCAGCCTTAAGTCTTCGAGCAAAGACTTCATTCTTACCCCGCCTCGGACCATAGCCCCGTGGCGGAGCTAAGTACCTGCCGCTCCATCCGGCGGTACGCAAAGACGCACTGTTCAGCACGGTCGGGGCGCATGCCTGCAGGAGCGGCGGCCTGGTGAGGCTGGGATCCATTAAGCTCCGGGGAACTGAAGCGCTCGCGTCGCGCTGAAGATGGCCGGCACCCATCGGGAGCGGGGGAGGGCATGGGATAGGTGCCGGCCAGGCGCAATCAGGTCCGCCGCCGCAACAGCGTAGCTGAACCGTTCTCTGGTGTCATTTGCCTGATGGCAAACTCAGGGTCGCGGGCTATTTACCTTGCAGGTCGCTAGTCTGAACTCTAACGCGGCCGGCCTCGTCCAACTGCCCTGCATCGTACTTCTTAGATGCCATTTCACGGACGGCATCCAAGCCGCAAGTCTTCGATCGCTTCGGTCGATGTCACGACGAGGACGCGCTCTGTTCCGTCAAAGGCTTCAAGCACCAACTCGAACCGCTCAGTGGTTCCCTCTTCGCCACTAAAAACCAGACCCATATGCCTTCTCCCTCACAAGCTAGCGATTCAGCCATGTGCCATGTTGCGTCCATGTCGCTGGACCCGCCGAGTGTCGCAGGAAAGCCTTGGAAATCAACGGTAGGCGCTTGCAAGATCGCGCGACATGATCGTCAACGAAACCAGAGCTTGAGGCGTTGCGACAGAAGGGTCGGCGACATTTTGGGGAAGCCGCGGCGCAGATCGTTGAAACGGGTCGAGCCCGCCACTAATTCGCGAAGCAGAACCATGGTCCAGCGGGTGCACAGCACCTCCGCGGTGCATCCCGGGGGACCGCTCGTGGCGGATTCATCGCCGAAGGCCGGATGGCTGCCGACATTCCTCCGGACGTCGGCTACGTCACCGATCGGGCCAAAAGATGGCGCAGGCAGAGCTCGCGGCGGCCGTGCCTAGCGCGAAACACGTCGTATCAACACCGACAGCGGCCACGAGATCCACAAGGACCAGCCGCAGCTCGTCCTCGACCCGATCCGCGATGTCGTCGACGCCATGAGCACCGGAAGACAAGCCTGGAGCCGTAGCGGCCTCGCCTGTCCCGCCCCGGTGTCATAGCTTCGCTGGCGCTAACGGTGACACCGCATAGATCTGGTCCAGTATTTTCAGCATCAGAGCGTTGGCGGTCGGTTTGCCATCAAGCGAGAGCGTCAGGCTGGTCCAGACGATCAGCGTGACGTCGTTGTCCGGGTCATGGCCCATTTGGCGCTGGTAGTCGGCGTTGAAGACCTGGCCCCCGACCAGCGCGCGCATCCAGGTCGCGAGATCATCCGCCGTGGAGATGACGCCGCCTGCCGCAAAGTAAGCGGACGGGTTCTGCCACGTCTCATAATCGGGCTTGAGCGTTCCCGCCCTGGCCGCCGCCTGAAGATCGTCCGGATAGGGCGCATCGACCAGGGCGTAAGATGCGCCGCCGTAAATGTAGCCATGCGCGTAAGGCTCGGGGATGGTGTTGGACGTGCTGACGGGCAGCAACGTGTTTTTCATCCCTAGGGGCCCGAATAAGCGCTCCTGAAAGATTGTCGCCAACGGCTTGCCGTCGATCTTCTCGGCGACGAGGCCGAGCAGATAATAGTTGGTATTGTTGTATTCGAATTCAGCACCCGGCGCGAAGTGCGGCGGCCGTTTGAAAGCCATGGCGAGGACCTCCTCCGAGGTCCACGCCTTGTCCGGAGTGTTAACAAGGTTTTCCGCAAGTTCCGGTGCATTGGTGAAATTGTAAAGGCCGCTCCGCATCTTTATGAGCTGGCGAATGGTGATCTGGTCGCCGTTCGGAACACCATCAACGTACTTCGAGATTAGATCGTCGAAACTCAGCTTCCCTTCCTGGATCAATTGCACGATCACCGCGGCCGTCATCGTCTTGGTGTTCGATGCGGGCCGGAAATGGATATCGGCGCGCGGAGGGTTCGTGACGCCGAGTTCGGTCATTCTATACCCGAAGGCGAAATTGCCCTGCGGAGTCTTGAGGAGAACCATTGCGCCCGGCAGCAGGAGTTCCTTGGCCGTGCCTTCCACCATTGCCTGAAGCGCGACCGGGTCGATCGGCTTGAGCGCCGGCGCAGAAGCGCCCACGGCGCTGCCCGTTGCGCACACCGCGACAACCAAGGCGCCCAGTGTTCTCGCTATCATTGTTTCACTCCCTGGCCAGGATCCAGCCTTTTCCAGTGCTCCGGCACCGGCATTGGACGCTCGCATATCGAGAACAATTTCTTGTGAGTAACGCAAAGTGAAACCTAGCTTCTGGAAAATGGCCTTACGATTGGCTTTCTATCGGCTTGGGCTGAATTCTCCTCGAGGGTCGCGAAATGCCGCAGGTAAGACGAATCCTTGTCACGGGAGGCGCTGGTTTCCTTGGCTCCTTCTTGTGTGAGCGGCTGCTTGGGGAAGGTCACGAGGTCGCATGCCTCGACAATTTCTACACGGGAAGTCGAAGGAACGTGTTGCATCTGCTCGACAACAAATCCTTCGAGATCATTCGCCACGACGTGACGTTCCCACTCTACATAGAAGTTGATGAAATTTACAACCTCGCCTGTCCTGCAAGCCCTGTTCACTATCAGTTTGATCCGGTCCAGACGACTAAGACCAGCGTCCATGGAGCGATCAACATGCTGGGGCTCGCCAAGCGGGTTCGTGCAAAGATCCTTCAGGCATCCACGTCCGAAGTCTACGGCGATCCTGAAGTTCACCCGCAGAGCGAGGACTATTGGGGCACGGTAAACCCAATTGGCCCACGGTCCTGTTACGACGAGGGAAAGCGATGTGCCGAGACACTGTTTTTCGACTATTGGCGGCAGCATAGCCTGCGGATCAAGGTCGCGCGAATCTTCAACACATACGGTCCGAGGATGCGTCCTGACGACGGTCGTGTCGTGTCCAACTTCATCATGCAGGCACTGCAAAACGAACCGATAACTGTGTACGGCACCGGTCAGCAGACACGTTCATTTTGCTATGTCGACGATCTCATGGACGGTCTAGTCAGCCTGATGCAAACGGCTGATGATGTTACAGGTCCGATCAATCTCGGCAATCCGGTCGAATTTACGATGCTCGAACTGGCCAATCTTGTGATCCAACTTACCGGAAGCCGATCAAAGATCCGGTTCTTACCTTTGCCGGTCGACGACCCCAGGCAGCGGCAGCCGGATATCGGCCGCGCCTTGCGCGAGCTCAACTGGAAGCCAGAAACCGAATTGCGCGATGGTCTCGCTAAGACCATTGCCTATTTCGAAGAGCTAGTTTCATCGGGCCGTGTCCGGCCCGCTGCTGCCGAATGAGGACGGTCTTGGTCACCGGCGGAGCCGGCTATATAGGATCACACTGTTGCAAGGCGTTCGCCGCAACCGGCTGGTCAGTCATTGCGTATGACAATCTCTCGCGCGGTTGGCGCGACGCGGTCAAATGGGGACCGCTCGTCGAAGGCGACATTTCCGACGCCGCTGCCGTGGCGGCGGCCTTGCGCCAATATCGGCCAGATGTGGTGGCGCATTTCGCCGGCTATGCCTATGTCGGCGAGTCCGTTCAACATCCGGAACTCTACTACCGAAACAACAGTTTCGGAACGCTGGTTTTGCTCGACGAAATGCTGAAGGTGGGGGTCGACAAGCTGATCTTTTCGAGCACTTGCGCGTCCTACGGCGTTCCCCTTCGTTCTCCGATTGACGAAACGCATCCGCAGTCGCCCATCAATCCTTATGGATGGTCGAAATTCATTATAGAGCGCATGGTGGACAACCTCTCCGATGCCCATGGTTTCAACGCGGTCGTGCTGCGGTATTTCAACGCGGCCGGATGCGACCCCGACGGAGAGATCGGGGAACGGCATGAACCGGAAACGCACGTCATTCCGCTCGCTATCGAGGCGGCGATCAGGCCGGGCCGGATCTTCACCGTCAACGGTACCGATTTCGATACCCGCGATGGAACAGCCATACGGGACTATATTCACGTTACCGATCTCGCGCATGCCCATGTCTTGGCGGGCGAGAAGCTTCTCCGCGACAAGGGTGTCCACGTTTACAATCTCGGAACCGGAGCTGGAACGACCGTGAAGGAGTTGATTGAGGCGGTGAGCCGGGCTTCGGGAGTCCGCCTTGAGGCGGTTTACGGCCCGCGCAGAGCAGGTGATCCGCCAGCGCTTGTGGCCGCGGCTGAAAAGGCGAAGCGGGAACTCGGCTGGGTGCCTGAACAATCCGGAATCGACAACATCGTCGAAACGGCGCTTACCTGGTACCGCAGCCGATTGCGATAGATACGCCACTCTTCCAGATTGCCTCCCGGCATCGAAAGAGCGGCGACTGCGTCGCCTGAACGTAAAGGCCCACATCGCCGACCTGTCGGTCGCCAACTCAGAACTGAACGGAATCACCGCACCTCATTCTGAACATCGGAGGCGCGCACAATTTCATGCTGATGATGCTGGTATCGAGGAACAATGAGGGAGGCGGGTCCTTGGCATTTAACTCTGCCGTTTTCTATCCAGATGACATTTGCAGCGTCGCGCGCTGTTTCAATGCGGTGCGTGATCAGCAAAATTGTCCTCTTCCCGAGCCGCCGATCGATCGCGCGTCGCACCTGGTCTTCTAGCGCGGTATCGAGAGCGTTCATCGCCTCGTCCAGGATCAGGAAGTCAGGATCGCGCAACACAGCCCGTGCGAGGCCGATGCGCTGCCGCTGGCCGCCCGAAAATCGCAGCCCCTCTTGCCCAATCCAGGTGTCATAGCGGTCAGGAAGGTCCTCGATGAATGCCGCGACCCCGGCACTTCGGGCGGCGGCGATGATCTCTTCTTCGGTGGCGTCGGCTTTGGCCATTCGGATGTTATCTGTCACCGTGCCCTCGACGAGATCGACGTCCTGACCCGTGACGGCGATCTTGGACAACCAATCGTCCCGCTTGATGTCTTGCAGCGGGGTACCCGCAATTTTGAGGACACCGGAGCTCGGTTCGTATAGCCGCAAGAGGAGATTCACGATCGTAGTCTTGCCGGCACCGCTTGCGCCGATCAGCGCGGTCGTTACTCCAGGTGGAATCTCGAACGAGACGTCGGTGAGCACCAACGCGTTTGGATCATACCCGAAGCTCACGTGCTCGAAGATAATGCTCGCGTTCAAATTTCTGAGCGCGACAGTACCCTGCGGCGGATATTCCTTGTTCTCGGACTGGATCATCTCCAAAACCGAGTGCAGTTGCGGCTGCATCTGCGCCAGGAACAGCAGGTTGCTTTCGAATTCCTGCGTATGCGGCTGTAACCGGTACAGCAGCGCGACGGCGGCCAGCGTCACCTCGAAGCTGATCTGCCACCAGCCGGAGACCAGGACTATAGAACCCAGCATTCCCATATAGCCGATTTCGGTGGTCGGGCCGATCCATGACGAAAGGCGGATCAGAGACAAGGACGCGTTGCGCGCGGCCGCTGACGATTGCACGAAGCGGCGCTGATGAAGCGCCTCCTGTCCATAGGCTCGGATAGTGCGCAGCGCCTGGAGCGTCATGAGCATGTGCTCGCCGAGCGACTGATGGATCTTCTTCACCTGATGCCCCAGATCACGAGCCGGCCGAGAAAAGATGCGCAGGATCATCGAGATCGCGATTGAACCGAGAGCTGCGATTAGCAGGATCTTCCACGAGATCACGAGCAGGAAGACGGCGAACACGAAGATCGAGCAGCTATTTATGATTAGTCGGGTGACCGCCCCATAGGCTTGGGCGACCAACCACGATTCCGTCCCAAGCACTTCCATGAGCTGCGATTGCTCGTGCTGTTGGATGGATCCGAATGCGACTCTAAGATATTGTTCGTGGACGAGGTTGCGCGCGCGTTCGCTGATCCGTTCTCCGACGCTGGAGCTTATCAACGAGTATACCAGCGCCAAGGCTCCGCGTGCGAGAATGAGCAGGAGGATCGCGAAGGCGAGCCGGGTGGGGCTACCGAACCAAGCGACCGCCGCGCCCACCGCTCGGCCCTGAAAGCCACCTCCCGCCTCCGTTATCCGATTGGAAACCAAATAGAGGAACAACAGGATCAGAGTGATGCCGAGCGTCTCGGCCAGCGACGACAGAAAGCCCAGTGCGAGCAATGCAGGCGTCGCCCAGCGCGGTTTTCTGACGATGCGAAGCAGGTGCGAGAGATCGCGCAACGAAGCACGGACCGCACCGCGGCGTATGGCCTGTTTCGCTTCGCTCATTCAAGTTCCCCGATCGGGAAGCGCGCCGCCACATGCGAGCGAACCGGGCGGTGGCTGCCACGCACCAGCCTCCTCACAAGCCCCTTGGCCAAAAGCGCGCCGGTCCGCGGCAAATCGACGGCAATGACCCGCATGGCAATCGCCGGATGATGGCGAAGCAGCAGTGACAGGATCGGAAGGACATGGCGTGGTTGCCTCTGGTGCAACGTCCGTTCTAGGAGCCACGTCGAATAGAAATGCAGGCCCTCGCGCAACGTCGGTGCCGCACCGGGGTGGCGGCCGAGCATCTCGTCCACCACAAGTATCCAGGATCGCAGCATGCGAGTCATATCGCTCGACATATTTCGCGGCAAAGAGCGATACCCGATCAGCGGCTCCTCGACGACTTCGAAGTGGTACCTTTCGGCGACGCGACAATAAAAGAGGATATCTTCGCAACCCTGCGCGCCCGCCTCGCGCAACCGACTCTCGAACCCATCGGCGTCGATCAATGCCTGCCGGCGTACCAGGGCGGCGCTGCCGTTGCCGACGAAATTACCGTGGAAGAGGCGCTCAAGCACATCGCCCCGCCAGTTTGGCCGGTGCCGGTCATCAGTTACCGAACCCTCGGCATCGATCACCAAATACCAGCAGTAGACGAGCCCCACTTTCTCGTCCGTTCGATCAAACACAGCCAGCTGCCGCTCGATCTTGGTCGGCGCCCAGAGGTCGTCGGCATCGACGAATGCGATCAAGTCGGATCGCGCCGCTCGCCACCCCGTATTTCGGGCGGCGGCCACGCCGGCGTTTGCCTGCTCGATAAGGCGTACGCGCGGGTCGATCTTCATGTGACGCCGGGCGATGGCGACCGTCTGATCGCGCGAGCCGTCATCGACGACAATAATCTCGAGCTCGCCGTGCGACTGCGAGCGAACGCTGCGGAGCGTCTCGTCGATTGTATCTTGCGCATTGTGAGCGGGAATAACGACACTGACAAGTTCACCGTTCATTCGAGCACGGCCTCTAGAATTGCAACAAAGTCATCGAGCGAGCGATCCCCGCGAATCTCGATCCGCGGAAGGTCGATGGGATCGCAATCGAGGTCCGCCGGCCCGTATCTGCCGCCGAAGCCGATCCGATAGCCGCACTCCTTGGCCAGCCTGCCAAGCCGTCGGTCGGTGACCGAGAAGGGTGCCGCGAACGCCGTGGTTGGCCGACCGGTCCACCGTTCGATGAACATACGAGAGCGCAGGAGCTCGGCGGCCAAGTCAGAGCTCGACAGGCCATCGATCGCGCGATGCGTCGCCAGATGGCTTCCGAAGAACGCACCTTCGCCGGCGAGGCGTCGCACCGTCCCGGCGTCCATAAGCTGCGTCGGCGGGCCACTGTCGGCGTCCCATTGTGCACTTTCACCCACCAGGTCCGTCACCAGGAACACTTCTGCGGTCAGGTTGTTCGCGCGCAAGATCGGCCAGGCATGGTCGGCAAAGTTCTGGAAGCCGTCATCGAACGTGATGAGCGCTGGGCGGCCAACGAAAGGCTGACGGTTGGCGATGAACCATTCCAGCTGTTCGGACATAATCGCGTGAAAGCCATTGGCGCGCAACCATGCCATCTGGCTGCCGAACATAGCGGGTGCAACCCGATAGCGGGCGAGCGCGGCTGGACCTTCATCGGAAACGCTGTGATACATGAGGACAGGGATACGCTGCCGGCGCTCGCTACGCGCAACGTCGCGGCGCAAGGCCCGCGCCCCACCCCAGACGATATTTCGCGCGACCTCCGTCTCGATTGGCGCGTGGATTGGGATCTCGTCGATTCTCGCTTCCATCGACACATCATCCGGTGACAGGCGGCGGAAGCGGTCTATGCGATAGAGCTCGGTCTGGATCGACCGTTCGAGGATGAGGCCTTCGGTCAGTGCCAGCGTCTCCGAGATTAACTGTGCCCCGAATTTGTTGTCCCAATCAAAGCCCGTTCGTTCCATATTGTCACGAAGCACGAATGCGTGCGCGGTGACGAAGCTGCCACTAGGGGCCAGCGCCTCAACGAGTTTTTTGGCGACGCGTCGCAATTCGGCGAGATCGTCCAGGAAATAGAGCACTTCCGAGCAAACGATCAGATCCATGCCACCCGGCAGCGTGTCGGCGGAGAAATCCAGTACGCCGAACTCAACGTTCGGCTGATCGCCGCATCGCGCGCGCGCCCGCCCGATGGCTACGGCGGAGATGTCAGTTGCGGTCAAATGGCCCACCCGCGACGCCAGCTGACGCGTGAAGTGGCCCTCCGCGCAGCCCAGCTCAAGCGCCCGTCCGATGGGACCGGCAGGCAAAATTTCGAGCTGCCGCTCATATTTTTCCTGCTCATAGGGCGAGCCGTAGTTCCAGGGATCCTCGGTCGCGAAATGGCGATTCCAGAAAGACGTGCGATCGTTGTCGTGCCCATCCGCGGCCCGTGCACGGCGCGGCGCTGCTAGAGGCTCTGTAGCTTCGGCGCTCGACCCAACCAGCGCCTGCGCTTCCGCGGCCAATCCCGCGAGTTTGCCGAAGTGGCTGTCCCGATCAGACCGGCGTCCCGCCATGGACAGCAATGCCTTTGCCGCAAGCATATCTGCCTTGCCGGCTCCCGCGCCCGGTTGTGGTGCCGGTTCAGGTGATCGCCCTGCAAGTCGGGCGAAACATTTCCAGAAGCGGAACGCCGTGCGCTCATAGACGGGGAGTCCGCGGATAAGCTCCTGCGAGGGTACGAAATTCAGGATCAAATCAATCCAATGACGCCTCGTCACGTTTCCGAGTACACCGAACTGCACGAGCGCTTCGATCTGGCCATCCTTCACTAGGTAGGTATAAATTTGATCGATCCCTTTCGGAAGTTCGGTCGAGCGTGGATCCCGGACATCGACGCGTATCGCAAGCGTCCGTGCCAGCCTGCGCGGCGCGGCAAGGTCATCGAAGTCGAGGAGCAGTTGCTCGAGATGATATTGTACGCGGCGCCCGGCAACAGGGTCGCCCCAAACCTTGCCGAGTTCTACAATCAGCTCGGTGACGGGCCCGCCGAATCTGTCCCATCTCGCAGCCAATTGCTCCGGCACCGATGTACTTCCTACCAGCAGGCCGTCGAAGACCACCTTTGCGATTTCACGGGCCCATTCAAATCTGGCCGGGAGCGCGCGCAGTCTCTGCGGGTTGATCGACCCGCCGCTGCTGCCGCAATCCGATGCGGCGTTCCACAACGCGAACCACGCGAGTGCTTCGGAAGCGGTGCCGCCGTCCGCCTCGGTCGCTCCACTGGCGTGAGCCGATGCCGGGTGTTTGACCCTGGGATCAGGAGAAAAGCCGCGGGCGATCACGATTTCCGCGTCTGCCAGCATTTGCGTCGAATTGCGGGTGAGCGAGCCGGGGCTCGCCCGATAGAAAGCGAGCGGCTCGTCGACCATCACCCAGCGTTTGCCTAAACGCGCGACGCGCTGCCACAAATCCCAATCCTCGCAGGTGCGCAACGACACGTCGAAGCCGCCCAACTCGGCAATTGTCGCCCGGTCGACCAGCAACGCGTGAGTGCGGATGGCGCAGCGGCGCGCGAATGTCTCGAAAGGCTGGATCGCGACCTCGGGCGCAATGCTCGGTGGGGTAAGTGCACCATCGGGCATCACTCGGCGAGAGCCGCAATAGGCAGCTACCGAATCGGGCGTGGCTTCCAACACGGCCAGCATTTTTGCCAGAAAGCTGGCCTCCACCCAATCGTCCGCGTCAAGGAACATCAGCCAGCGGCCGCGCGCCTCCGAAATCCCCTTGTTTCGCGCCCCCGCCGCGCCATGCGCGTAAGAGCTCACAGTCCGAAATCGAGCGTCCTGCTCCACATAACTGGCGATGACCGCCGGGGTATCGTCCGTCGAACCATCATCGACGACGATCGCTTCCCAGTTAGCAACGTCCTGACCGAGGAGACAATCGAGAGCTTGAGCCAGCGTCGCCTCCGCGTTACGCGCGGGAACAACGATCGAAACAAACGGATCATCCGCCACGCCGTACTACCCGCCTTGTTCGAACGTAGAACAGGAGTCCGGAAACATAGCCGGCGATTTCCGACCAAAGGAAACGATCCTCAGGAACGCTGCGTCCGAGGAGTCTTCTACGAACTCGGCCGACATACCAAAGCGGCTTCCACTTCAAGGCTTGCTTCAAATTCGCCTTGATGCCAGTCCGTTCATGCTGGACGAGCAATGCGGCTGAGTGACCACGCATATAGAAGTAGATTTGCTTGGCCAGGCCCTCCATCGTCCGTCTGTGAAAGTGGAACGCGACGGAGGCAGGCTCGTAGCGGCAGTCATATCCATTGGCGAGCAGCCGATACCAATATTCCGAGTCACCCGAACATCCGGCCTGGCCGACGTCGAGGCGCTCGTCGAACAACCCGGCTCGGTCGAACACTTCGCGGCGGAACGCCATGCTGGCGCCGGCACCAATTTTCCAGGAAGGAAACACCTCGTGCTTTCTCGCGGCGAAGTCGTTCGCGCGGAAGATTTGTGGTGTATAGCCCTGCCCAAAGCTCCAGAACGTCTCGAAAAACCGCTGGGCTTCGGTGGCAATCTCGGCGGGCAGCACAAGACCCGTCACGGCGCCGATCGAGCGGTTGTCGAAGGCAGCAACCAATCGCTCAAGCCAATGCGGATGAAGCAGAACATCATCGTCAGTGTATGCAACGATAGCCGAGGACGCCCGCTGAGCTCCTCGGTTGCGCGCAATATCCAGGCCGGGTCGATCCTCGCGCAGGTAGATTGCACCCGCCGCCAGAACGACCTGGCGCGTTTCGTCGCCTTTCGATGCGTTGTCGACCACGATGATCTCTGCCGGTGGAAAACTTTGCTGGGGAAGCGAAGCCAGACAGCGCCGCAACTCGTTCGGCCTGTCGCGCGTGCAGATGACCACGCTGGCGCTCGGCAGGTCCAGAACCGGTAAGGTCGGTCTCAAGTCTCGAGCGGCCGCAACCGGGGTAGCGCGGCACTGGCCATCGCTTCCCCTGAGCAAATGTCCAACTGGCAGTCCGCCACGCCACATGACGATCATGCCGGAATCGCAATCTTCAGGAGCAACTTGGATGTCTAAATCCACATGGCGGACACCTGCGCAGCCGGCCGCGCCGAACATCTTCTGCAGGTCCGCTTCTGGCACATTTGCGTTTGTTCGGATTGACATCTTCACCAGCTCATTTCGCTAAAGAGCGGCCGAAACTCCCTTTGATCGTTTCGCATCCGTCTGACGAGCAGCTTGAGCCATCGAGGAACCAATCTCGCCCTGCAATACTCGTCCAGCATACCGGGCAGGCAGGAGATCGCAATGCCGGGTTCCGTTACAAAGAGCCTATTTAGCAGCTCGCCGGCCACGAGAAAGCGCCCCCCAATCAAAGCTCTCACGGCAAGCCATTGAACCATGTCGACCAGATGGGCGTCGAGATCACTCCCGAATTGCGGATATTTTTCCCGAAACTCGGCGAGAACAATCTCACACGAACGAAGCATCTGCATGACATCGCTCGACATGTTGGCGTTTGTCATCCGGTAACCCACGAGGTGCTGAGGCACGACGCGGAATTCGTAACTTTCCGCAATTCTGAGACACATTAGAAGATCCTCGCAGCCTTGTGCATTCCTGGCCCTCAGGGAAGGATCGAATTGTCCCGCCCGCTCAAATGCGGAGCGACGCATCAGCATCGAACTTCCGTTGCCGACAAAATTGCTTCTGCACATCCATTGGAGCACGCGACCATCCCTAGCGGGCTGGTTTTGCAATGAGAATACCCGGCCGTCCTCGTCGATATGCGCAAACCAACAGTATGCGAGACCTGCTGAAGGGCCGCCTTCCTGCAGAACGCGCAACTGCAGTGCGATCTTGGATGGAGCCCAAAGATCGTCCGCGTCGACAAACGCCAGAAACTCCGCATCGGTGGAAGCGGCACCGCTGTTGCGAGCTTGCGCGACACCCGCGTTCGCCTGGCTTTTTAGGCGTATACGCCGATCTTTTTTAGCATAGGACGCCACGAATGATGCGGACCGGTCCGTTGACCCATCGTCGACGACAATAATGTCCAGTGCTTGGTGGCTCTGCCGGCAGATGCTGGTCAGGGTCGCGCAAATGGTTCGCTCGGCATTGAACATGGGCACCACGACGCCTACCGTGGCTTTGTCCTTGATCATTCGGGCCTTCGTTTTCTGCGAGGAGTGGCAAAAACGGATCATGCAGGCATTTCAATCAGCACTGCTCTTCAACGATCTGGGCGATTTGGAGGCAAACCAGGTCGGTGCTTGGAGTGGGCCCCTCGGGCCGGACAGAGTCAGGCTGCTGATTTGACCGTTTGCCGGGTGTGTTGATCCTCGAATTGCATTGGACTGAGATAGCCAAGTGCTGAGTGAAGCCGTCGCCGGTTGTAGACCTCCTCAAAGAAATGCGGAAGGTGTTCGATGATATCGGCGAACGTCTCGAAGGCCATCGGATAGACGGCCTCGACTTTGAGCGTCTTCATGAAGCTTTCCGCCTTTGCGTTGTCGTAGGGATTGCCGCGCCGGCCCATGGAACCGACCAGGCCGTGGGCGGCAATGTGATCACGATACGCTGTCGCGGCATATTGTGATCCGCGATCGGAATGATGCACGCAGCCGGGTGGCGGTTTGCGTCCTTCGACTGCGGCGGTCAAAGCCGCCAGCGTCAGCCGCGCGTCGATCGAGCGGCTGATGGCGTATCCGACAACCCGCCGCGACCAGGCATCCAGGACGACGGCAACATAGGCAAAACCGCCGACGACGGTGACGTATGTGATATCGGCCACCCACAGTTGGTTGGGCCCGTCGGGGATGATGTCCTGGGCGAGGTTCGGGAAGATCGGCTGATTGTGATCGCTGTCCGTGGTCACCGTGAATCGGCGGCGCATTCTGGGCTGAAGGTCATGCTCGCGCATCAGGCGGCGGATCTTCTTGTGATTGACGATCATGCTCTTGTGCCGAAGAGCGGCACGGACACGGCGCCAGCCATAGTGCTCGAACTCGTCGCAGATGGCTGCGATCGCTTCGACGATCGCGGTGTCGTCGGACGTCTTCTCCAGGCGGTCGTAGTAGGTCGAACGCGCGATCCCCATCAGCCGGCATCCTTCGGCGACGGAGAGACCTCGGGACCGGTGATCGCGGATGTAGGCCTGTTTCTCTGCCGCGGTCCTGCATGCAGAGCCCCCTTTAGAAACTCCAGTTCCAGAGCCTGCTTGCCGACTAACCGTTCGAGCGCGGCAATGCGCGCCTCATAAGCCTGGAGAAGATCGGCCGCTGCCGAATCCTCATCGAGAGCGCCTGCCTGAAACTTCTCGAGCCATATCCGGATCAGATTGCGTGAGATGTCGTGGCGCTTCGAGAGAGCATGTAGGGTCTCGCCGCCGAAATACTCCTGCGAAACCTGTCGCTTGAATTCGACGCTGTGGGTTCGGTGCTTTGCCATGGGCCTTCATCCTGTGAAAGCCCGGCTGCCCGGTCAATTACCGAAATCGTAAGCGTGACCACCGCTGCCTCCCGGCGCGGCCACCGGAACTTGTCCTCGGTCAGCCGCTTCAGGACCAGCACAAAGCCCGACCGATCGAAGAACAGGAGCTTCATCCGGTCGCGACGGCGATTGCAGAACGCAAAAACCGCCGGAGCAAACGGATCGAGCGCCATCGTCTCTTGGACCAGAACCGCAAGGCTGTTGATGCCGGCCCGGAAGTCGATCGGCTCGCGGTGCAGGTAGACTTTCAGGTCAGCGCCCAGTCTGAACATGACCCAGTGCTCCGATGGTCGCCGTCAATGCATCCACATCACCGCATTCCAGCGTCAACTTCACGCCGTTCGGCAGCGACGCGCTCACCTTGGCTGGAGAGGAAAAAGGCGCAGTCCTTTTCGATGCCGACCTACGTGCCCCATCGCAAGTCCCCGACAAATCCACCGCAGCCATGCTGCTCTGTCGCAGCAAGGCCCGATCCGAAGTGCTTTCAATCTGAACCGGGATGAACGCAGGTGGCGGGGACGGCGGGAGGGACTGGGTCTCTGCCCGCTTCTTTATCCACTTCCGAAGAAGGTTCGCATTGACCCCATGTTCGAGCGCAAGCCTCGATACCGACACGCCAGGCTCAAGACAGGCCGAGACAAGACGGTCCTTCGATGCCGGGTCGTATCGGCGTCGCCCGTCCCGACCGACAAGCCTCACCCGCAGTTTCTGCTCATCTTTCTTCCATCACAAGGTGTCCACCTATTCTGGTGGACACCTCATGCATCAGAGCACTCAACAGCAAGGTGCGGGGAAATTCGCGCTTACAGAGCATCTCCAAGGCGGAATGACTCCGTCGCGGCCAAAGGCGGTTGAGAACCATGGGATGCCGGCATACGGGTATGCTCCGGTCTCGAGGTCGGTTCTCAGGAGCGCGATGTCGGCACGCGTGCCGGCCAGCTAGTCATTGAAGCCGCGGCCGGAACTGAAAACGGTGGCCTTGCCGGCGCTTTGAGCGCATGGCAAATCGCGCTCGCGCAGCGGCGGCACGAAACGGTCACTGGACGGAACCTCTTCGCCATGACCGACCCCCAGATGCAGGATCCTGCTTCACGGCTCTACGATGCGGAACTCGGCGTAATTAGAATGCACCTGATCCGGCTTCACGGTAAATGCAATGACCGACAGGCGGGCCACATTATCGGGTCCTTCGTACCGAAATGTGACGCTTGCCTCGGTGACCAGCGCGTCATGGGCACGACCGCGACCCCTACGCGTGGTGCCGCGCACCTCGAACATGTCTCGGAAATCGGCATCGAAGTCGAGCCGAACCGGCAACGCAATCTCGCGCGCGGAGTAGTTGGTGAAAGTAATGCGTTCGAACACGAGCTCTTCCCGGTCCGATCGATGTGTATGGCGCTCGCGGGAACTTCACTGCCGTTTGGCCCCACTGCGGCGAGATTGATTAGATCGGCTGTGAACAAGGATGTTGTCTTGCGACAAGGAAGCGCCAAGCAACGTGGGCATGCGACCAGCGATCAACAGACGGAAGCGCGACAGCACACGCGTGTCGTCGCGGAAAGCCCGTCGCCGGCGCCTCGTATGTCGCCGTAGCTGTCGGTGACGATGAAGCAGTCCTCGTGCTTGAGCGCAATTGCCGATGCGGTTCGCGCGGTGCTGATTCATCGAGTGCCGGCAGCACCAAGGCGGGATCAAGTTTGCGTTCTTCGACGCCAATAGTCATATCAGCCCTCCTGTCCAGAAGAGACTAAGCCGGTTGAGGCATAGGTTTATTCCGGCTGATGCCGGTACCGAGCCATCCTCATCAACAGCGTCTTTACTCCTCAAGCTCAATTTCTGTGATCATGCGATCGCCCTCGTTTCTTGTTGGCCACAATCGGCGAAGAGCTCTATTAATGAGCGTGCGACCGCAGAGGAGCCAGAGCCTGCGTTAGATCAATATTTTCCAGCGCTAGCTCTTCAGGAGCCAAATGCTTTCTCTTGCCGTCCATGAGCGACTGATAGATCGCCACATAGTCACGACACATGCGCTCGGCCGTGAACCGCTCTTCAAAAGTCCGCCGCACCAGGGCACGACCAAGGGCGCCTACCCGCCGCACCGCGTCCACAGCTTCGTCAAGACTGTCCACTATCAAACCGGACAGACCATCACCGACAACCTCTGGAACGGCGCCGCGGTTGAAGGCTATCACGGGAGTTCCACAGGCCATCGCCTCGATGGAAACGAGCCCGAAGGGTTCCGGCCAGTTTATGGGAAACAGGAGCGCTGTGGCATTGGCCAGAAATTCCGCTTTTTGGCTCTCATCAATTTCTCCAACGAACTCGACGTTCGGGCTGCGAAGCACCAGGGGTTCAACTCGCTCCGCCCAGAATGATCGATCCACCTTGTCGATTTTGGCCGCGATCTTCAGCGGCATTCCGGCGCGCGCGGCGATCTCGATTGCCGTTTCCGGCCCCTTTTCCGGTGAGATGCGACCGAGGAAAGCAAGATAGCCGGAGGCCTTCGGGCAGTACGGGAGAATATCGCGAGGCAGGCCGTGATACACGGTTCCGAGCCAGTTGACTGGCGGCATGGGTCGGCGTTGGTCATAAGGCATCGAGACCAGCGGAATGGTCGCCGAAACATCGCATAGAGCTGCGCCAGGTCCGGGAGATCAAGGCGACCGGGAAGGGTAGTAAGAGTTTGCTGGGCAAACTCCCGGATTATCGGGAAGTGGAGGACGTCGACGTGAAAATGCAACACGTCGAATTCACCGGCCCGTCTGCGCACGCGTTCCAACATCATGACATGGTAAGGAATATCGTTCTGGACGTTGGGATTGAGACGCAGTGCAGCGTCGCAACACGGCACCAGTTCGGCCGAGGTGCGTGAATCACCACTGGCGAACAAAGTCACATCATGACCTTGCCGAACCAGTTCTTCCGTCAGATATGAAACAATTCGTTCGGTCCCGCCATAGAACCTGGGGGTACGGATTCGGTACGGGGCGCAATCTGAGCTATCTTCATTTTTAGACTTATCGATGTGATATCTTGGAACCCGAAGTGACTCCTGCGAGCGAAACCGGCCGCCTATGGCCGTTCCTGGTCGGTATCAAGCTCCCTGGACGCCAACTCCCGAAAGGCCTCATCTGTTCCTTTAGGATCGGCGCATCTTTGCGCTCGAACAGAGGAGCTGGCTGAAAGCCTACCGCCGGCCTGCCTGCCCAAGCTGCCCTCTCTGCCACCCGACCGTGGTGCATGGCTTGCCCGAGTAAGGGTCGTGTTGACCATCGGACTTGGAGCACTCGCAGCAGCCATGGTCTGGATCGCGTCATCCTATTGCAGGGTTGATCCATTCCTGCCCTTTGGGGACAGGACATCGAAGGGGTAGGTTCTAGCTTTCCTCGGATAGACATGCCGACGAGGCTGTGGGGGCTGGACTTGGGAATCACCGCTTGGCGCTTTCGCTGTCCGCTTCGGCCCGCGCAAGGAACTGCTCGGTTGTTGAGGGAAGATGGGTTTTCAGCCAATCCGCCATCAAGACTTCCTCTCGCAGGTTCTCTTCGCAAGCCCGAAGAACCTCGGTTTGGCCGAGCGATCGAGCAGCGGCATCAGGATCGTGTAGGAGGCTATTTCCATGTGCTCGAACGTGTAGCTGGCGAGCGATCTTAACCAGCCTCCGCGGCCATCGCGGTCAGCTTGCCGCTAGCATCCTTCATCATGGATGAACCTTCGTCCATCTGATCGAGACAAGTCTTCAGCCGAGCAGCCTGCTGCTTGGTTTCGTCGAGGTGCTGTCGGATCCGGTCGCTCAGTTCTCAGTTCGGGATAATTCTCAATTCGGCTCAACTGCCCGGTTTCAGCCTGCTCTTCCATGGCATGAGCATCTCTAGTCTAGGCTAGTACTACAGTTATCGACCGACACGCTCGCTAGAGCTTCCCGATGATGGGAGTCATGCTTGGTCCTTTCTCGGCAGAGAGCGGGCCACAGCCGAAGGCGTTCATAAAGAACAGCCTCGTCGAACTCGCCGTCCGAGAAGAGTGCCATTGCGGTCATGCTCAGGCGCTCCGCTTGCTGCCGCCGACCGTTTGAAAAGGATGGTCACCTTCGTCCCTTTGTTGGGGCTGGACTCGACTGCGAACTGCGCCTTGGCGTTCTCGGTCAGCGAGCGCGCGATCAGCGCTCCGAGCTTGCGCGTGGCTTGGGCCACGTCTCGCCTTCCGGCAGGCCGATTCCGTCGTCCGCCACTATAACCCGGCAGCCGTCGCCATTGACGATGCTGTGCAGCGTTATCGCGCCGCCGTCGCGTCCCCGGAACGCATGCTTTAGTGAATTGGTCAGCAATTCGTTCACGACCAGTCCCGCCGGCATGGCGACGTTTATTGACACGGGATATGTATCCACCTTCATATCCAGGCGGATCCCCTCGACTGCATGCGAACTCATCACCGCGGACGCGATCTGGCTGAGATAGATGCCAAGATCGACCTCCTCTTTCGACTCGTCGGCCGTTAGCGTCTGGTAGAGGATCGCCAGAGCGTCGACGCGACCGGCGAGCCGCTCAAACCGTCTCCGGTCGGCCTCGGTCGCGTTGCGGCTTTCCAGCCGGATCAGCGCGGTGATCATCTGCAGGTTGTTCTTCACCCTGTGCTGCAGTTCGCGCAGCAGCGTGTCTTTCTCGCTGACACGCTCCTCCGCCGAGCGCTCATCTTCGGCCTCGCCATGGGCGGATACGTCGACCAGGGCCACCAGCCGGAAGCACACCTTGCCGTTGTCGTCCTCGATCACGTTGGAATAAACGTCGACGAGCGCCGGCTTGTCCTGGTTGCGCTCCAGCCTGAAGGTGCCGACCAAATCGGTTCCCTCGGCCACGGCCTCGGCAAGCGGCCTGTCCTTTTGCTGATGGAGACCTATGCCCAAAAGGGCCGCCCAGTTTTCTCGCGTGAGCCTGGCGGCCGTCAGGCCTGAGAGTTTCTCGAATTCCGGATTGGCGTAGACCACACGCTCCTCAGCGGCAAGGTCCGAAACGGCTATGGCGATCGGCATCTGGTCAAGGAATTTTTTGAACTGTTCGCTTTCCAGTGCGGTTGCAAGGTCAGGTGTATCAAGCAACTGCTCGACCGCTTCTGCCTTCTCTGAATCAGATGTCATTTGCGCGCCTGTTTTGTGCGTACGATATCAACAATGCAGCGCGCCCGCCATCGCCAAGGCTGCATTTCACGCACTGCCTCATGCACCGGACTACAAGCCTTGCGTCGTGCGCAACGGCCATGCGTTTAGCATTGCGCGGCCGAAGGAGAGCGGCAAGCGCCGGGTGCGACGCCTTGTGCCCTTGAAGGGGTGACGCGGCCCGGGCAAGTGGCTTCGCTGCATATTAAGCTTTTGGTAACTCTCTAAACGCGAAAGCTAAATGGTACTGGCTCCTTTTGCTCTGAATAGGTGTTAGGCCCGATATCGAGGGGAGAAAGAGGAGAAAGGACCAGAATGGCCAACGTAATGAACGCCAAGGGTGTTCCACTCCCCTACAGCGGATCCTCCATAAAGTGGTATTCGGCGACGAATTCCGGCCCGACACTGTATGGCAGCATCTACAACGACTCAATGTACGCCGACGGAAGCGTTACCGTCACGATGTACGGCGGCAAGGGCGACGACATCTATTATCTGTATTCCTCCAAAAACAAGGCGGTCGAGCTGCCCAACGAGGGTGTCGACACCATATCGACCTGGATGAGTTACAAGCTCCCAGCGAATTTCGAGAACCTGACGGTCACCGGCGACAAACACTATGCTTTCGGAAACGAGCTAAACAACATCATTACCGGCGGCTCCGGCCAACAGACGCTCGACGGCTTGCAGGGCGATGACGTTCTCAAGGGCGGATCCGGGGCGGACATTTTCGTCGTGACCCCCGGCAACGGCAGTGACCTGATCCTCGACTTTGGCGCCGATGATACCGCGCGCGTCGGGAGCTTCGGCTTCACCTCCTTCGAGGATGTGCACGCCAACATGGTCCAGTCGGGGGCGAACGTCAGACTTAACCTGTCCGATGACGAGTTTCTCGTTTTCGCCAATAAGACCATCGACCAGTTCAACCCAGGCCAGTTCGATCTGGCCCTGGACAGGTCGCATCTGGAACTCACCTTCTCGGACGAGTTCAACACGCTCGACATGTGGAATGGCTCGAGCGGCACCTGGGACTCGAACTTCTGGTGGGGTGCCGCGAACGGCAGCTCGCTCACGAGCAACAAGGAGCTTCAATGGTATATCGACACCAACTACGCCCCGACGCGTTCCGTCAACCCGTTCAGCGTTGAGGACGGTGTTCTCACGATTACCGCCGCCCGGGCTCCCGCGGCAATCCAGCCCTACATAAACGATTACAAATACACCTCAGGTTTGCTGACGACCTATGAGTCCTTCGCACAAACCTACGGCTATTTCGAAATTCGGGCTGACATGCCCGCAAAGCAAGGTGTATGGCCGGCCTTTTGGCTTCTCCCGGCTGACGGCTCCTGGCCACCGGAACTGGACGTCGTGGAAATGCTCGGTCAGGATCCAAACAAGCTCATTATGACAAGCCACTCCAACGAGACGGGAACTCATACGACAGTGTCCTCGACGGCCTATGCCGCGGATACCGAAGGGTTCCACAATTACGGAGTGCTGTGGACAGAAGACGAACTCGTCTGGTATTTCGATGACGTCGAAGTCGCTCGTGCCGCAACGCCTTCCGATATGCATGACCCCATGTATATGCTGGTCGATCTGGCGGTTGGCGGCCTCGCGGGAGCGCCCGCCGACGGGCTTGCGACACCTGCCGAAATGCAGATCGACTACATCCACGCGTACGCGCTGAACGATTGGCATATCTAGGCGCAACACCTGACGGTGGCTGCGGTATGGAGACACCGAGCCTGATTGCGGGCACGATCCTTGCGCCGGGGACCGAACTGGAACCGATGTGAAGGCGATGTCGCATTCCCATTCGTCCGAGCCGCCACGAACAACCCTCGCTGCGGTTTTGGCTTCTTTCCGCCGCGCGTTCGCTGGAATTGCCCTGATGAGCGGCGTCGTCAATGTTCTGGCGCTGACCGGCTCGTTCTTCATGTTGCAGGTCTATGATCGGGTCGTACCCGGCCGCAGTGTGCCGACGCTTGTCGGGCTTGCCGTATTTGCCGGCATGCTGTTCATTTTCCAAGGCGTTCTTGAGCTTATCCGGTCGCGGTTGCTTGTGCGCATCGGGATGGCTTTGGATGCGCGATTGAGCGGGCAAGTCTATACCGCTCTTATGCGTTTGCCCTTGCGCACCAAGCTCCCAGGCGACGGCCTTCAGTCGTTGCGGGATCTTGACCAGGTGCGTTCGTTTCTGTCGAGCACTGGTCCGACGGCGCTCTTCGACCTGCCCTGGATGCCGCTGTATCTGGCAATATGCTTCCTGTTCCATCTCTGGATCGGCATGACGGCGCTGGCAGGCGCCATCATTCTCTCTAGCCTGACTGTGCTTGCCGAAGTTCGCACCAGGGAGCCTGCGAAGAGGGCAAACAGCCAGGCGGCAGCGCGCAATACGCTTGCGGAGGCGACGCGTCGCAATGCAGAGGCTCTGCAGGCGATGGGCTTTGGCGCGCGCATGGCCGAGCGCTGGTCAAGCGTCAACGCCGACTTTCTCAACACGAACGCAAGAGCCAGCGACCTGGCTGGGACGCTCGGCACGATCTCGAAGATCCTGCGCATGATGCTGCAGTCGGGGATACTGGCGATCGGCGCCTATCTGGTCATTCATCAAGAAGCGACAGCCGGTATTATGATCGCCAGTTCGATTATGATGAGCCGGGCGCTCGCACCGGTCGAACTGGCTATCGCCCACTGGAAGGGTTTCGTCAGTGCTCGCCAGGCATGGACCCGGCTGAGCCAGCTTTTGGCCCTGCTTCCTGAAATTGCCTCGAGTGTCTCGCTGTCGGCACCTGTATCTGCTCTTGCGGTAGAAAGCATCTGTGTCACGCCACCCGGCGAGCGTCGTGTGGTTGTGCAGGATGTCGGGTTCGCGCTAGAAAGGGGTGCCGGCCTTGGCATTGTCGGACCGAGTGCGTCCGGAAAATCATCGCTTGTCCGAGCAATAGCCGGGATATGGCTTCCAGCCCGCGGGACCGTCAGGCTGGACGGAGCAACGCTCGACCAGTGGTCGCCGCAAGAGCTGGGCAACCATGTCGGCTATCTGCCGCAGGATGTGCAACTGTTCGATGGCACCATTGCCGAGAACATCGCACGCTTCGAACCTCAAGCCTCTTCGGACAAGATACTGGCGGCTGCGCGCGCGGCCGGCGTTCATGACCTTGTCGTCCATCTGCCGGAAGGCTACGAAACGCGGATCGGCGAGGCCGGGTCGGCGCTTTCGGCGGGCCAGCGACAGCGGGTCGCGCTCGCACGGGCCCTTTATGGCGATCCGTTCCTGGTTATCTTGGACGAGCCCAATTCCAACCTCGATTCCGAAGGGGAGGCCGCGCTGGCGGCGGCAATTGAGGGCGTGCGGGCGCGAGGCGGCATTGCTGTCGTGGTCGCCCATCGGCCGAGCGCGCTCGCAAGCCTGGATCAGGTACTCGTCATGGCAAACAGCCGTGTCCAGGCGTTTGGCCCCAAGAATGAGGTCTTGAGCAAGGTAACCCGTTCGGGGGGCGTTCCCCTGAAGGTCGTCTCCGGCCCTGAGGAGGCGACACACTGATGACGCAACACGCGGCATCGGCGATCGACCGGACCATTCGACGCTATCTGTTCGGCGGTCTCGCGGTCTGCATGCTCCTGGTTGGCGGGGCCGGAAGCCTGGCCGCGGTCACGGAGCTTTCTGGAGCCGTCATTGCTTCGGGAAGGCTGGTCGTCCATTCCAGCGTTAAAAAGGTGCAGCATCCAACGGGTGGCGTGGTCGGTCAGATCCTCGTGCGAGAAGGCGACGCCGTGAAGGCGGGCCAGGTTTTGATCCGTCTCGATGAAACCGTGACCCGGGCCGATTTAGCCATCGTCACCAAGGGCCTGGACGAATTCGAGGCCCGTCTGGCCCGCCTCGAAGCCGAGCGCGATGGCACTGACACCATCGCCTTCCCATCTTCCCTGACGTCGCGGCAGGACGATCCAGAGATCCGGCGTGCGATGGCTGGCGAGCAGTCCCTGTTCGAATTTCGTCGCCAGGCACGCGCTGGCCAGAAGGCTCAGTTGAGAGAGCGCATTGCTCAGCTCAGCGAAGAAGTTTCCGGCCTGACCGAGCAAAGGGCTGCTAAAAGCCAGGAAATCAAGTTGATTGGGCTTGAGCTCGACGGCATGCGCAAACTCTGGGAACGCAAGCTGGTTTCAATCGATCGCATAACGACGCTTGAGCGTGACGCAGTCCGGCTTGAAGGCGAACATGGGAAGCTGACTGCGTCCATAGCGCAATCGAAGGGTCATACATCCGAAATCCGCTTGCAGATCATTCAGATCGACCAGGATTTGCGCAGCGAGGTGGCAACCGAGCTCCGTGACGTCCAGGCAAAGCTCTCGGAGTTGGTCGAGCAAAAGGTCTCGGCCGAGGATCAACTCAAGCGGATCGATATACGCAGCCCGCAGACTGGCGTCGTCCATCAGCTCGGCGTGCACACGGTCGGTGGCGTCATATCTGCGGGAGAGCTCATCATGCAGATCGTCCCTGTCACAGACGACCTGACCGTCGAGGCACGTGTGGCTCCGCAGGACATCGATCAGCTGATGCCAAGGCAGAGCGCAACCTTGCGATTTTCGGCCTTCAACCAGCGGATCACGCCAGAGCTGAATGGTGTAGTCAGTGAGATCTCCCCCGATCTCAGCATCGATGAGCGAAGCGGCACGAGCTTCTATACTGTGCGTGTCAGCCTGCCACGTGCAGAGCTTACGAGGCTGAAGGGCCTGACCTTGTCGCCCGGTATGCCTGTCGAGGTGTTCTTCTCGACCGGCAGCCGCACAATGATGTCTTACCTCATAAAACCTCTGGCAGATCAAATCCAACGGGCATTCAGGGAGGAATGAGTTCGCGTGCTGGGCTCGGCCATAACCCAAACTCCGCTGCCTTCCTTCTGAAGGCGGCCGGCGCCTCTGGGGGCGTGGAATAAGAACGCTTGACGGCGCCGGCCTTGCAGGTTGGGGCCCAGCTTGGCGATTCAGGTAATTCCACGATCGCGGAGGACGCGTCTACGCGCCTCCGTCCGTTTTCGTCGATTTCGCGCATTGGCAGCTAGGCGTTAGTTTCCAGCCACTCGCGCAGCACGATCGTAATGAGACCCGATCCGCCGATTTCCATTTCGGCCGCTATGAACCGCAAGGCGCCGCCCCCCGCAGGGGCGCGCTTGACGATAGCAGGACGAAGTGACTGGCGTTGATTCAATAACCGCGCGGTTTGGCCTTCGGCTCTGGCGAGCTTTCCGACGGGTTTGCAGCCAATTTTGCAGATCGCCGATCTTTTACCCACAGCGACTTTCTTCTTGCCAGTAAATCGTGGCGATCGCCTTCAGCGGTCGCTCGGCTATGCGTCGCAGCAATGGCATAGTCGGCTCTGTTGGTTCGATAGTCCTCTTCTTTTTGCACAGTCATCGTTTGCTCCCAGTTCGTGGCCCCTCTTTTGCCCTACCGGGGAAATTAACTGCCGGTGCATTCCGCGAGTCAATCGATTAAATAATGCACTCTGCAGTCGCGCCTACATCTCATTGGCCGGAGCGCGTTCGTCGCATGGGAGGGCCGTCATCCTCGTTCGATGTAGCTGGATCACAACGGAAGTTCAATTTCCTTCCCAGCTTTGCCGGCCATAATGTGGCCGGCGGCGGCATTACCGAGCATGTCTCAAAAATAAGATTTCATCGGTGCTTTCTCCCGCAGCAGGGAGACAACGGCCTCGGCTTCACGCTGTCGTGATATATGGGCTGTGGCGGCCGCTTCCGCGATCGCAACTTTGTCGGCGGCGGCGCAAGAAGCGGAGGAGGGGGCCTGGATCACCACATGGGCGGCCACACCCGCTCCGCGCTGGTCGAATGATCTTCCCGCACCTTTCGGTGTGCCTGAGGTCCTGGAGAACCAGACGGTCCGTCAGGTCGCCCGCGTCAGCGTGGGCGGCAATTCCGTGCGTGTCGTCCTGTCGAATGCCTTCGGGACCAAGCCGCTGACAATAGGCGCCGGCAGCGTCGGAATCGCAGGCAAGGACGGCAGCGTTGACCAGGCGAAACCGCTCACCTGGGGCGGTAAGAGTTCGGTGGTGATTTCTGCGGGTGCGCCGATCCTCAGCGATCCGGTCGAGCTTCCGGCAAAAGCGCTTTCCGAGATCTCGGTCAGCATCTTCCTTCCGAAGAAGACCGTGCTCTCCTCTGTGCATTGGGACGGCGTGCAAACGGCCTACATTTCCGGCCGGGGTAACTTCACGAGCGACGCCACGTTCAAGGCCGACAGCACACTCAAATCGCGTCTGTTCCTGAGCGACATACTGGTCGACGCCGCGCAGGATTCAAAAGCGATCGTGTTTTTCGGCGATTCCATCACGGACGGCAATTGCTCGACGCCAGACGCCAACAATCGCTGGCCGGACCATATCGCCACGCGGCTGCACGAGGCGAATCGTAATGTCGCGGTGGTGAACGAGGGGTTTTCAGGCAATCGCGTGTTGACCGACGGCATGGGTGTCAACGCGCTCGCGCGTTTCGATTCCGACGTTCTCAGCCATCCTCAGGTATCAACCGTCGTCCTGATGATGGGTATCAACGATATCGGCTGGCCCGGCGAAAATGCAATCACGCCGGACGACAAGGAACCGACCGCCGAAGACATCATCACCGGATACAAGCAACTCATCGCCCGCGCGCATGCGCATGGCATGCGCATTGTCGCCGCGACGTTGACCCCCTTCGCCGACACGTTCAAAGGGCTTCCGACCGAAGGCTACTACACGCCCGAGAAGGAAAAGATCCGCGTCGCCGTGAACGAATGGATCCGCAGCGGCAGCGGTTTCGACGGCGTGATCGACTTCGACAAGGTAATGGAAGACCCGGCTAGGCCGGGATACCTGCGTGACGACTACGATTGCGGCGATAACCTCCATCCCAACGACGCCGGGTACAAGGTGATGGCGGGCGCGGTCGATCTCGACCTCTTGCTGGGCAAAGGCAAATAGGCCGATGTTCCGCTTGCCGCTGGACCGATGGCATCCCAGCGGCACAGGATTCCAATCACGGGCAGAGGGATCGGCTTGTCGCTTAGCGTACGCAAATAGGCAATCAGATTAACACGCTCGGTCTCGTCGGGAACGCCGGAAATTTCCATGAGGACACCGGGCGTGGTGAGGACGGGATCATAGAGAAAGGTGTTCAGATCCTCGTAAGTCCACGCGCCCTCCCAATCCCGCAAAGTCTTGGAATAATTGAATTCCGGCACCGATGCCTTGTCGCGGCCGACGACCTCCCACAAGTTCGGACCAGTCTTGCGGCCCTTGCCTGGTTCGTTGTTGTGACACCCGTCGCAATTTCCGCCGAAATAAATCCGGCCCTTCTCGACATCGGGCGCAGCCAACTTTGTGGCAATCGGTGCGCGCCGTGACGCAGTCGAGGCAGCCATGCTTGACGGCCACATGAAGGGGGGTCTGCTTCCCCGCGGTCGAGTTCGGATTTGCGCCATGCACCAACAGCAGCGTGATAAATTCAAGCCGGTTTCTAGCGGCCGCCGCCATCAGGGGCGGACCCCCAATCTTCGACCCGGCGTTGACGTCTGCGCCGCGCTCGATCAGCAATTCGGTCGCTTCGCTCCAGGCGGCCACTACTACCGAAGCCGGGCCGCCGGCATTCGGCGCGTTGAAGACACAGTCCGCAGCGATCCCAACCTCATCCATCTCTGCGGATCAGGCTGGACGCGCCGCCACCTGCCACAGACCGAGCCCGCACGCCAAGGGCTGCCAAAACTGACCTCGATCCAGTTTTGCCGCTTCATGAAATGTGCGTGTCGGCCCAGCGGAGTTGGTCAGAGTTGCGCAGCCCGGGCGACCCGCGGTTTTCTACGAATGACTGTTTCTCTTTTGTGATCTAGTCGGCATCCCGCGGGAACTTGACCCGAGAATGAATTCAAACACGGCTTGAGGCTGACCGGGCTCTGTCGCCTGCAAAACTGGCGGACTCATTGCTGCGGCTTCCACGTGTTCGGCGAGCACTGCGAGCGACATCCCGAGCGCGCGTTCGATGGCGCGATTTGGCGCGTTCATTAGTTGACGAAGGAGTCCGGCGGCGCGTTCGCCATGACGCGCCGCCGCCGCATGCTTGCCCTCTCGGATCTTCACGCCGGCGGCCGACAACAGGATCAATCCCTTGAAGAGCTTCCTAAGCGGAGCGCCTCGATCTGCAGCCTGCCAAAGACCTTCCCAAGCCTCATGGGCTTCCCAGTAATAGCCATGATTGAAGAGCTCGACACCCCAGAGAAACATGTCCGAGTAGATGGACGCCCCTCCGGCGACCGGCATTGCTTGGCTGTGGTAGCTGTGTCCTGCGGGATCGCGCACGGGGTGCGGCTGCCTGCCGGGAAGATACGCATAGGACGGAAAGCTTTTTTCCGGCACCCAGCGCGGGCGCAACATCGAACCAATGGCCATCAAAGACATATAGTGTCACTTGGAATTAATGAAGAGACGAGCATTCCTGAAGGAGGGTCGTGCCAAGTCCAATACTGCGGAGCCTACTTGCGGATTGTCTCCGGCAGTCGGCTCGGCTGATCCTGCCCATATTTCCAACAATCCGCGCAGCGATACGTGCGCCTGTAGCCGTCTATGACAGCGTCTTTTCGCAGCCCGCGTGCAGCATCACTAGTCCCTTCATCACGATTCAGCCCGGGCTGGTGCTTGGCAGTAGATTAGATTTCTTCGCCGAGCAGTATTCTAGCCTCTTTGGCAGCGGCTAGAAATGCCTGGCGCGCTATCCTTGGTGGCTTCTCGCCGCGGATGACGGCAAGGCACGTTTCGATTGCTGTGAGCCGCGACTTGCTCGCTGACTGGGGCCATTCCCTCAGCAACATTTCGGCCGCGTCAGATACCGAGACAACAACTCTGTCACGATCGATCCGGCCGGGCTGAACGACGACAGGTTTTTTGAAACGTTTAGTAGGCACGACACCCTCCAAACCGATGCGTATGATAGATTCGGCTGATCCTTGACGCTACCTCAAAATAAATGGCCCACGAGAATGGGGCTAGTCGGCGAGCGGCAGGGACCGAGGGAGGGTAGATGAACGAGATCGACGCCCGCCGCCGCGCACGATCTTGTCGCCCCAGGCTTGTCAACCCGTCCGGCAGCCATGCGATCCGCAAGAGAAGTTCGCGGCAGGTTAGCGGGCTACGCACGCTCTGCCACGAACCGCGGCGTCAGAAGTCCAGGCCGGATGCCCTGATCTGCCATATTCTCAGATGCTTTCTCATGTCCGTCTCCTTTCCCTTGCCGGAATATGGGTGGATCGAGCCAGCCGGATTAGACCGCCTGCTTCGCTTGTGTTTATGAGCCGCATGCATCAATCCGGCTCGTGCCTGAGTTCTTTGTCGACGCCAGGTCAGGTCGTCTGTCCGCCGTCGACGAGATATTTGCGCCAGTGGTGGAGGCAGCGAGGTCCGAGCAGAGCCTCAGGACCGTGCCGCGATTCCTCCGGGCGTCCCATGCGGCCGATCGGTTCCTGCGCGATGACCGATGCCCGCCCTTCCTCGGCGCCGCCAGAAATGCGATCCATCATTGGGGGTCGCACGCGGATGTTCTTGTCGGCGTAGTCGAGAGTAGCGCCTTTGCTGAGGCCGATCACGCCGAACTTCGCGGCGCGGTAAGCCGCCTGCTTAGGGAACCCCTTCACACTCGCCCAGGAGGCCGTGTTCACGATGATGCCGCCACCCTGGTCGAACATGACCGGGAGTCCGTGCTTCATCGAAAAGAACACGCGGCTCAGGTTGACGCCGATCTGGCGGTACCATTCATCCTTGCTGATCTCCCCGGCTGCTCGATGCCGGCGTTGTTGAAAGCGAAATCCAGCCGACCGAAGGTGTCGACTGTCTTGGAGATTACATTCCTGATCTCGGCTTCCTTCGAGACGTCGACCAGGACAGTGAGCGCCTTGCCGCCGGTCTGCTCGATGAGGTGAGCCGTTTCTGCCAAGTTCGCCTCGGTGAGACCGAGGGGGGCACGCTGGCGCCGGCGTTGGCGAAAGCCAGCGCAGTAGCCCGGCCAATGCCGGTGCCGGCCCCCGTCACGAAAGCAACCTTGCGGGTGTAGTCGAACTGGATCGCCATATCGATTTCCTTCCCTGTCTTATGTGGGCGAAACGCCCTTGTGAGGCTGCTGCTCCATCAGGAGCCCGGCGTCAGGCGCCGGAGGCTACCGGGATTAGCGTCCTCGATGATCCAGATTGCGCCGTCGGGAGCCACCGCAACATCGCGGATACGTGCACCCATGTTCCAACGCTCGGCCTCGTCCGGGCGCCCTTCGGCGTCGAATGCGATGCGAATAAGAGAGCGGACTGAGAGGCCGCCGATCAGCGCGGAACCCTGCCATTGCGGGAACATCGCGCCATTGTAGAAGGCGAGACCGGCGGGCGATATGACGGGATTCCAGTAGATTGCCGGAGCAGCGAACTCGGGACGCGTATTGTGGTCGGGAATCTCGGCGCCGCTATATTCATCGCCGTTGGAGACGACAGGCCAGCCATAGTTCTGGCCCTGCTCGATCAGGTTCAACTCGTCGCCGCCACGCGGACCCATCTCGTGCTGCCAGAGGCGGCGATCGGCTGCGAAGGCGAGACCGTAGGGATTGCGGTGGCCCGTTGTCCACGTCTGGGCCTGCACACCACCCTGAGCGACGAGTGGATTGTCCGACGGCGTTCTGCCGTCAAGATTTAGGCGCAGCACCTTGCCGCGGGCCTGTTCAGGATCTTGGGCAGTGTCAGGTCGCATCCTCTCTCCGACCGACAGGAACAAATGCGTTCCGGCCGGGTCGAAGGCGATGATGCCGCCCGGCTGGCCGCCTCCGCCTCCCGGCGTCTGCCGCCAGATCACTGTTGCACCGGTGAGCGCTGCCCCATTGTCCGAGACGGCGAGTATGGCGCGGGAAAGCGCCAACCGGCTGCCGCCAGTGTCGGGCTCGACATAGGTAAAATAAACGGCCGAGCTGGTTTCGAAATCCGGGGCAGGCGCAATGTCGAGCATGCCGTTCTGGCCGGAGGCGACGACCTCCGGCACGTTGTCGAGTTCGATCTTTTCGCCTTGCTGGGTGACGAGGAAGATCCGGCCAGGCTTTTCGGTCACGAGCATTCGCCCGTCGGGAAGAAATCCGATCGCCCAAGGCGTGTCGAATTCGGCGACGGCCTGGGTGGCGAAGGGCAGGGTGGGACTTGCAGCCCGATCACCAGCATTGATGCTTTGAGCCTGCGCGGCACTATTGAAGATGAGTGCCGTTGCCAGTGTAGCCGATACCAGAAGTGTCCTGCGTGATGTCATGATGCCTCCGATTGTGCGGGTCTGTATCTCGGTCGATCATCGGCTGGCGGTCCCGGTCGCGATTATCGTGTTCGTCTGCCAGCTCTTGAGCTCGCCGTCGATGAAGACCGAGAGCAAGGCCGGCCCGGCGGACGTATTCAAGCTGCTTAACCGCCCCGTCGTTGCTCCGGGAATGGCTGGCGTAAGCCTCTTTTCCATGGGGCAGTTTTCGCTGGTCACCTATCTTCGCCCCTACCTTGAAACCGCCACCCAAATCGATGTTTCGACGCTGTCGCTTGTTCTGCTCATGATGGGAGCCGCCGGCTTTGTCGGCACCCTTCTGATTGGCAATTTCCTCAAGAACGACCTCGAGACCTAGTGAGTTGCTTAACTCGGCACGATTGTCCTCCGCGCTGATCAGCCGCCGGAAAGCGGCCTCCGCTTTTGGTCGTTGCATAGTCGTCCCCAGACTCGCCCCTGAACACTTTCGTTGCGAAGGGTTACGAAAGGGATCACCGGCGAATTGCCTGATGTTGGTGCTATGGCGCGCTCGTGTTGATGCTGGAGCGGCTGAATTAAGGCTCGCTGCTGCTGTCCAAGTCTGGGTGCGACGCAGAATCCGGTTTCTCCCCTCAGAGCTGGGCGGACACCATAGCCTCGGTTGCGGTGTCGCGGCTCGCGATTCCGTGGTGCGCGCCTGGCACGTCACAACAGTGCTTCCAGCAGCATCGGGCTGCGCTTCGTGGAAATTTCGGACCCCAACGGGCAGCAACGGCCGTCAGCGGCGGGCAGCATCAGGCCATGCATTTAGGCCAGCAGGCCGCTGTCCAACGGCACGCGGTCCCCGATTGGGCAGGCGGTGCCTTCGGCTGGCCGCTTTCCAGTATTCCGATCCCGAGGCCTAAACACGTCCAGGCCGCCGCGCTCCACCGATGGCCTGCAATAGATTGATGCTGTTGGTATCCGGTTGACTGGACGCGGCAACAGCAAGGGCTGCGGCTTCGGCTATTTTGGCAACGTCGTCGCTGCTAATCGTGCCACGCTTTTCCAATAGATTTACAAGCTCGACAACCAGCAGAAAGGCATTCACGCCATATCGTTCGGCTTTGAGTTCGAACTCGCCCTGGCCCAGTGTCCCAGAGTCTCTCCCGGCCTTTCTGTCCAACTGTGGGCGCCTCGTTTTTGCGGCAACAATCATCGCGAAGGGTCCTAGCCGTTCACCATTCAGGTGAAAACCCGCCGCGCGGTGAGCACGGCGGGTTGATCAAGCGTTGCACCAAGCTGGGCTTGGGGGGCTAGGGGTAGATGCCTGATGCTCGCAGATCGAGAAATTGGTAACCGATCAAAAGGAGGGAGTCTACCCCCAGCAATGGACAAGGTTAAAGCGCCGGCCTTCTCCTCCCGTCCCGCCAAAGTCATTCGATCACTTTGACGATCTTACGTGTGCCGGGATCAACGACGACCGTCCGATTGTCGACCACCACGTAGCGGTATTTGGCGTTGGGCACTTCATGAAGCTCTACGGTGTCGGGCAGGGTTGAGCCGACATTGAGCTCCACGCCAGGAATTTTCACCGACGCGAGTGGTTGCTTTTTCACATATTCTTTGATGACCGTTTCCTGTTCAGGGTCGATCACGACGTCCTGAGCGGCGGCGGCGACGACGCCGGCCAGCAGCAGAAGTCCGGCAACAGCCGGGGAAAGACGCATTGTCATAGCTATCTCCTTGGTGGGTATTGTTGCGCTAGACGCGTTGTCGTCGCGCCAAGCCCGCCCAAACTGTGAGGCACCTTCAGACGTTCCCCGATTGAGGCTTTGGTCGGATCGAGGGCGACCTGCCGTCGGACCTAAGTCTGATCTCATTGGCATTGCCTACGCGGCCCGCCTCCAAAGGGCTGGTAGGTGTTATCCTCCGGCCGATAGGAGCGATAGTGCCTGTAGCAGTACTGAACGTGCTCCGCGCTGCTATTTTCGCCTGAAGCCGCCGCCTCGATATAACCAGGATCGGCGCCGCTTGCTGAAGCCTCGATGACTGCGGCCTTTTCCCGGGAAGCACTGGACAGGCGGCTCGCGACCTTGTGGTCGGAAAAGGGTGAGATGCATTCGCGGAGGTCGCCGCTGTACGACCTGTGGCTGTTGTCTTCGGATCTGTACGAGCGATACCGGTGGATGCACCAGTTCACATGGTCATTGCTTAAGGTCGTAGGCGGCGAAATCTGTGGGGCACTGTTCGATGCGATCGCAGTATCATCGACAACCGCCGCTGGTTCAATCGCTTGTTCCTGTTTCCTGGGCTCAGCAGCGGGTTGTCCTTCGACACGCTCGAAGTCGTACGGTGTGGTGTCGAGCTGTACCGCCTTCGTCGGCGATACCATCGCTGCATCTGCGGTGGGCCTTTGGACAGGGACCGGTTTCGCGGTGAAATAGGTGATGGCGAATGCCGCGCCGCCCACGAATATGCAAAGCGTGAGGGCGAAGCCGCTCAACGCGGCTACTAAATACTTCATGGTGTCGCTCCTGCTTCTTCGCCCTTCGGGGCAGAAATGCAAAATCGGGCATCAGAGTTCCAGCCGACTCATGTGAGAGATAAAGGCGCATAGTCACCGTCATAGCGGGTGCCAAGCACTGCCTGATTCGCGGTACGGAGCGGGACGGAGATGAGCAGCTACTAGCCCATGCCGGCTACCGCCATGAGCAGGTGGTCAACGTCGATTGCAGCGTCTGGGCGGCGCGAAGATCTTCGACTTTCGGGCGTGGACATTGTGCGGGCTCGGCGCGACCGGCAGGGCGAGGGCGTCCAGACCGAGCCTTCCCGGATCGAGACTTTCCTATCGCCGTGTTGGTCGGATGCGCAGCTTCATTCCAGTCTTGCGAGAGGCGAGGGTGGCTTGGTGCTTTCGAGATCATCCGCACCTCCTTCTCGGCCAATGCGGCATAGAGGTGCAACATGAATGTGTCGGCATCAGCACCGCGTCCCGCTACGATGAAAGGAACGCGCTGGACCATCAGCTCGGGGTTGAGGGCGGCTTCGCGACACGAAATGAGTCGCGACATGAAAGAGCGTCTGTGGAACGTGTCCAGCGGCACCCAGGCAAGCCGCCGGAGGGCGTCAAGAAGCGACCGGCAACCAATGGGAGCCTGGGAAGAAAAGTGAGCTTACTGCCTCGACCTGACCAGTTCGATCAGATTGGCCTCGTTCGGGCCTGTCTCTCGGAAGCAGCGACTGTTTTTATTGCGAGCGCTTCGCCAGCTTGGGAGGAGCGGTCAATCTTCTGGCGGCTGCAGAGCTGCTCGAACACCCGCCGGCAAATATCCAGATCGAAAGCGTATAGTCCGGCTTGTCTGAAAGGCATTTTGACCCCTCGGCTTGAAGCCGTGATTAGGGCAGTCATTCTTTAACGCACTTTCAACGCGACGCCCTCTTTTGGAATGCGTTGACTTGCTTTAAATTTCGACGAACAGCCCCCTGAAGCATCCGACGTCGCAGAAGGGTGATCTTGCATATGCACATACGCTGCGCAGCCTGACAGAAAGTCGAGACTAGGTCGGTCATTTCTTCAAGGTCACGCGTTGGAACGGGACGCCCGCGTTGCAGGAACCGGACAAGCACAGTGATCTTGGGTGGTGGCCGCTCCGCAATCTGCCGCAAGAAACGATTCCCTACGTTCGCCAGGCGCTCCCTTGCATTGATCAGCGGAATCCATATTCCGAGTTCGGCTGGACCAGATCTATGGGCTAGCGGAAGTCCGCAGCGGGGTCGTTCTTTCGCGCTCCTCCATGCGCACGCCGATTAGATGCTGGCCTGCGCCTTGTAGAGGTGGGCATAGGCTCCGTCGGCAACGATCAAGGCTTCATGGGTGCCCTGTTCGGCGATCCCCTGTTCGGTCAGCACCAGGATCCGGTCCGCATTGCGAACGGTCGAAAGCCGATGGGCGATGACGATCGTCGTCCGCCCTTCGGCAAGATCGAGCAATGCGGCCTGGACGGCCCGCTCACTTTCATTGTCAAGCGCGCTCGTAGCCTCGTCGAAGATCAGGATTGCTGGATCCTTGAGGAACGCCCGGGCGATGGTGAGGCGCTGCTTCTGGCCCCCGGACAGTTTCACACCGCGCTGTCCGACATCCGTGGCGTAGCCATTCGAGAGCGCCATGATGAAATCGTGAGCGTTGGCCGCCTTTGCCGCCGCGATGATTTCGACTTCCGACGCATCCGGCCGCCCATAGCGGAGGTTTTCCGCCACCGTACCGGCGAACAGATAGACGTCCTGCTGCACGACACCGATGCTCTGCCGCAGCGACTTCAAGCTGATGTCGCGGATGTCGGCACCGTCGATCAGGATCGCGCCTTCACTCACCTCGTAAAAGCGCGGGATCAGCGCGCATAAGGTGCTCTTGCCGACGCCCGAGGCGCCGACGAGGGCCACGAACTCGCCGGGAGCAATATCGAAGGACAGTTTTTTGAGAACATGTGGCCCGTCCTCTTCGTAGCGGAAGCCGACATCGCGAAACGCCAGGGCGCCGCACGGGCGGGCGATGTCGGAGGCACCCGACCGATCCACGATCTCCGGCTCCACCTCCAGGATCTCCATCGCCCGACTGAAGCCGGTGTAACCCTCCTGCCAGAGCCGCACGAAATTTGCCAGGCGTTTGACGGGATCGACGAGCACCGCGACGCACAGAAGGAAGGTCAGCATATCCGCAACGCCGAGCTCGGCATTGACGACCCGGACGGCGCCCATGACGATGACGGCGACCGTGATAAGCTGTGCGAAGGTCGTGTTCCCGACCGAGAAGAAGGCCTCGCTCCTGTAGCCTTCCCTGCGGCTCTGAAGAAAACGGGCATTCTCCTCGTCGAAGCGGCTGATCTCGAGTTCCTCATTGGCAAAGGACTGGACAACGCGGATACCGGCGAGCGAATCCTCGATGTGTTCATTGACCGCCGCGATCCGCTCCTTGCTGAGCCTTAGCGCCCGGTTCATGCGGCGGTTGAAATGCAACGCGTAGAGCACTGCAAAGGGCGTAACCCCGAGAATAAGGAAGGTGAGCGGCAGGTCGATATAGGCCAGGAGGAGGATTGCGCCCGCGAATTTGAAAACCGCGATCGCCATATCCTCAGGTGCGTGATGGAAGAGCTCGCCTAACGAAAAGGAGTCGTTGGTCATGCGGCTCATCAACTGGCCGACCCGCTGGCGATCGTAAAAGCTGAACGCGAGCTTTTGGCAGTGTTCGAACAGCTCCTTACGCAGCGCGCTCTCGATCTTCGCGCCCATGACGTGGCCCTGATAGTCGACGAACAGGCTGCCGAGCACTTCCACCGCCACCAGGGCTAGCATGGCCCCGCCCATCAAATAGATCTGATTGAGGGCTTCCGGTGCGTCGGGAAGCTGGACCAGATGCTTGGTGACGTAGCTGGCGCAGAGAGGCAGGAAGAGCGCTGTCACCGAAACCAGCAGCGCGCAGGCGAGATCGGCCGCCAGCAGCGTTAGATGCGGCCTGTAATAGGACAGGAACTTCCTGGCACGCGAATACGGCTTGCTGCGCGTAGGTCGCGTTCTGGGAATCGGCTTATCTGTTGAATCGATTTCAGCCGTTGGGCCGATATTCGCTGCACTCGGCAGCCAGGGTTTCCGGTCGCTACGGGACGTGCCTCTTTGCAAGGCGGCGCTTCGGAGTCGTGTTTGCATTACGCTTCATGTCCTGTTTGTGATCTCCTTTCTTGTTGGACATGGACGCTCTCATCGTACTCTCCCCGTTCGGACGCCTGCGGCGGGGCGAAATATGCATTGCGCTCCCTCGAAAATCAACCCTTTCCATAACCAAGGCGGTCCGGCATCGGCTGTCCGGCGACGCGGCCACACCGCGAAAGTCAGCTCACCCGCATGATCCAGGAGCGGCTAAAAGTGACAAAACAGGGGGCGCTCAATCTGTCGGCGAGCTCGACCTGCGCGAGATGACGGGCAGGGGAAGGTTTCGGGCATGGGGGACTGTGTAGTCCGCAGATATTGGCTACTACCATCGCCGACGGGCCTCCACTGAGGGAAGCCGAGCTTCCCCCAGCCTTTCGCCAGGGACAGATTCTTTGCCAATCGCGCATTTGAAGCCTATACTTTCGCATCGGCCGCCAACGCTTTCGGATGCAGCCGACCGTAAGAGGGTACGTGCTGTTGCCCGTCAGGGAGCGAGCCATGCCCCAATCCGTTCTTCGCAACCACGGCGCCGCCGACGCGTAAGGCGCGGCGTGGGAGCTCATCCGTCCTACGCGATAAATGGTCCTTGGGAAGGTTGTCGCGCGCGCAAGGCTAGAATACGTCAAAGAGCCGCAAAGAAACCAGCAAGATTGCGCCAAGCGCATAGCATCCAAGCAGCCAAACAATGAGGATGAAGATACCCGCGTCTTGTCTCAGCTTCAAAATAGCGCTTCGGAGGGACCTACTCATTCGCTCATCCATTTACCCGCACACGTAACCCCGCCAAGATATTTTCGTTCCATCATTGCCGAAGTGTCGAACTCGAACAGTTCGGTTTGCGCCCAGAGATCGAGGGATTGATGGCCACCGCGGCTCCCGATAGCGGCTACGCGGTTCGCGGCCTGATGGCGCAGGAATCTTGAGCGCGAGGTATTTTGCTGCGGGCCGGAGCCCTTGGGCCACCCGCGAGGATCGCGGCATACCGCTGCATCAGGAATTCTCGCCTCTGCCAATCTATAGACATTCTGCTACGGGAAATGTCTCCGCATGCCAATGTGCTGGGATTCAGTTGGTCGAGAAATTCCGGCAGATCGGCGCCCTTTTGAGCCGCAAACCCCAACAGAAATTCTCTTCCGGAAGCGGTCAGGCCAAAGCCACGCAGATAGCCGAGCAGGTCGCCTGATCTCTTTGGGATCAGAATAAGTGCGCTCCGTTGATCGGCTCTCCAAGCAATATCCCCTCGTCGTCGTGTGAAGCGAAGGAAGCGGTGGCGCTGTTTTCCGCTTACGCAAATTCCGGCGACGATCCGGCGATGAAGGAGTTTGCCAAAAAGACGCTGCCGGTGCTGCAAATGCACGAACGTCATGTCAAGGATCTCGCTGCCGCGCATCAATGAGGGCGACGACCGCCAGCGGTTTCGCCAACGGATACGCCCGGCATGAAGGGAGCGGCTGTCGTCGGGTCCCGGGAACAAAGTAGCGAGAGTGCCGTTATTCACCTGGCTTATTCCCGGGAGGATCCAATGGGAGGCGGCATTCGCGAGGCGCCAAGGGCAGTAGAGCTGGGTTTCGGCACCGTCCCAATTGCCGCTGTCACAAGCTGAATCGCTTTCCGGCCAGGACAGGTTACCAATGCGCTACGGCGAGATATTTGCAAACGCAACGGCACTCTTGTTGGTGGCGCTGATGGTTGGCGGCATCTTCATCTTGTTTGGAGAACCGCTGTGGCCGCGGCACTACGCGCGAATGGTGCTGGTCACGGATATCGATGCCATGACCACCGCGTCAGTCCGAACAAGCTGCGCGCCCACTCCGTGCCTGCCCGACACGGTCGATCAGACCATGCTCACTCCTCGCCCCGAGGGCGGACCTTGATTGGTGATTTGCAGACGCTGGAGCCGGGTACGGAAAAGCCCGCCGCCCGAGCTGCGTGGCGGGCTTTGGTACAATCAACTCAGTTGTAGACCGTCTGGCCACAACTAGCTCAGGATAACCACGATCGTGTAGGTATTCGGGTCGACGATGATGATCCGGCCGTCAGCGAGCACGAAATACTCGTAATTTTCATAAGCCGGAACGATCTTGACGATGCGCGCCGGCAGACGATGCAGCCGGACCTTCGTTCGCGGAACCTCGACGCCGACGGAGATGTCGAAATCGACATTGGAAACGGGTTGGACGTTCGTTTCCTTGATGACCTGGGTGATCTGAGTCTTCTGTTCAACGGTCACATTGCTGATGGAAGCGGTCGAACCCTGGTCTTGCGTCTGCGTCGAGGCATTGCCCTGAGTCTGCTCGGTGGTGGTTCCGGTCTTGCCCTGAGCCTGCTCGTCGGTCTTCATTTTGGTGGTGCCAGCGGCCTGCTGGTCAGTCGTGGCGCCAGCCTTGCCCTGAGCTTGCTCGTCAGTATTCATTTTGGTGGTGCCAGTGGCCTGCTGGTCAGTCGTGGCGCCGGCCTTGCCTTGGGCTTGCTCGTCAGTATTCATCTTGGTGTTGCCCGTGGCCTGCTGGTCGGTCGTAGCGCCGGCCTTGCCTTGGGCTTGCTCGTCGGTCTTCAGCTTCGGTTTGCCCTGCGCCTGTTGATCAGTCGCAGCGCCGGCCTTGCCCTGAGCCTGCTCGTCCATCTTGGCGCCATTCTGGCAATTGGCAGCGCCGGCTGCGCAATTGGCGCCGGACTGGTCGTCGGTCGACTGCTGCGTCTGGGCAAGCGCCGCTCCGCAGCTGACGCTGATTGCTAGCAAGCTGGTGATCAGAACGCCTTTCATGAGAGATCTCCTTGGAAAATGCGTCCCTTCACCGCGTAAAACTGCGGCTCAGCGATAGATCGCGCTTGGCACCGATCTCGTCCGCAAAGGAATCGATCAGCTCCGGACGCGCCCCCGCGAACCCAAAAATGGATTGCGCCGGATCACCGACCAGAAAGAACGTGGACCGTAAGTTCACGTAAGTCACCGGGTTCGCCAACGCATCCGAGTAGCTGCGAAGAATCCGGCTGGGCTGACCACCACTTGCCCTTTGTCTTGGTTGCAAAGACAGCCAATTGGGCACCCGCCCCCTAGTGATTGTGCACGAGACGATCTCGCTGGTGAAAGTGGTAGGCGGAAAAACAGGTTCCGAAACGCTAACGACTTGCGGTCGCATTAGTATGGCTTGGTCGTGGAACGCAAAGGCTGACCCGATTTCGTCCCGCGATGCGGTACAGTTAGAGGTCAAGCAGAACGTCGCCTTGCGGGCGGCTGCAGCACGCCAGGATGTAGCCTGCCGATTTATCGTCCGATGACAGCCCGCCCAAGTCATCCATGACGACTTCGCCGGACAGCTTGGCGATCCGGCACGTACCGCAAATTCCCTGCTGGCAAGCGGTGGGGACGTAAACGCCACATTGGCGCGCCGCTTCCAGCAGGGTCTCTCCGGGCGCGCAGTGATGCGCAATGCCGGAGCGGGCGAAGCGGACCGAAGACGACACCTTTGAAGCCGTTACCGAAGGCGAACTGTTGCCGCCTCCGAAACTCTCTTCATGATACTGTGAAGGGGCGAGGCCGATTGCCTCCAGGCACCGGCGTGCCGCCTTCATGTATGACTCCGGCCCACAGGCAAAAACCGTGCGGCTGTGGAGATCGGGAACCAAGGTCAGGAGCATCTCACGATTAATTCGCCCTGTTGGACCCGTCCAGGCCGGGTCTTCCTGACTGCAAATGCTAGTCACTTGAACATTGGGAAAGCGAGCGGCAAGTGCGTCCAGTTCGAGCCGAAAGATGATGTCGTCCGGCGTTCTAGCACTGTGAATGAAGCGGATATCCTGGTCGGCTGCGCGGTCGGTAAGTGTGCGCAGCATTGACATGACGGGAGTTATCCCGCTGCCACCTGAAAGGAAGAGGGACTTTGCATGCGGCAGATCGTCGAGATTGAACGAGCCGAGCGGCCCTTCGATCTCGATCCCATCACCCGGCTTCAAATTGTCATGGAGCCAATTCGAAACGAGCCCGCCCGGCGTCCGTTTCACGGTAATCTGAAGGTCGAGCGGTCGCGTCGGTGGTGACGAAACCGAGTAGGAGCGCGTCACCGCGGCACCGTCGATCCTAAGGTGCACCAGAACATACTGGCCAGCGCTGAAGCAGAACATTCGATCTGAAGCGGGTGTGAGAACGAATGTTTTCACATCGCGCGTTTCGTCGATCACGCGCCGGCAGAGCACAAGCTGCGGTGTAGTCTGTGCCCACTGCCGGTGACGCTTTGTTGGGACGAAGCCGGAGGCTGCAAAGGCCGCGTGTGCATTCATCATTCAACTCAGGTTTGAAGTCGAGCCAAGATGCCATTTCAAACCCCGCTGAACAGCCGCGCAATCCTGGCTTTATGATTGGTAATTTCGATTAAACTTCCAGTGACATTACAGCGACCTGGAGAGCTCGGATGCCTTTGCGAATGATGGGTTCGTGTTTGCGGCGCGCGAGTATGGCGGTGTGGACTGGCTGGTACAGCGTCGGCGCTCCCTCGACCAGGAACGATGGGAGTTCAGCAGTGAACCTGCGCGCATCGTCGCTGCGCATATAGCAGGTGCCACCCGTGCGTCGTAGCATGATCTCCGCCAGAGTTTCCGATCCCGTCGAAAGCCGGCAGATCGCCAACTCGGCCAGCAACTCTGCGTGCGTCTTTTCCAGCACGGCCGTGTAGCCCGGGCGAATGTAGGTTTCGGGGTCGACGTCGGACAGCGTTCTGGCAGCCGTCGAAACCATCACATATTCCTCAACCATCAGATGTTCGTAGGCGATCTCAGGCAGGTAGCGAGGCGCATAAAGCACGGCGATATCCAGATTTCCCATGCTAAGATCGCTGACCATCTGGTTTGAATAATCCGACTCGACATGGATCGAGGACTTTGGAAGGGCCTGGCATAGTGTCTCGACCCATCCGGGCAGGACCGAGCGGGTCATGCCCACCTGTGCGGCGATGCGCAAGGTGCCCTCGAAACGGTTGAACGCCCGCACGTCGTGGCGAGCTTGCGACCAGGTCGACAGCAGGGATCTGGCGTACGCTTCGAACCGCCGTCCCGCGGCTGTCGGCTCAGCGCCGGCGCGCCCGCGCTGAAAGAGCTCGGACCCGATCGCGCTCTCGAGGTTCTTGATGCGGGTGCTGATCGTCGACTGGGTCAACCCCAAGCGATCGGCGGTACGATTGAAATTTCGCGACTCGATGATGTCGAGAAAGGTTTCGATGTGATCTAGCTGCACGGGACCTCCCGATCGAAAAAGTCGATCATATTGCGCAGGATCATAAGCTTGATCAAACAATACTCAAGGCGGAAGCTGCCCTCGGTGAAATCGGCCGGCAGATCGATCAGGCTGAAGCTACGGAGCTGAGCAACGTGTTCATAGTCGACTGCGATTGTCACAATTACTGGTCAAGCGCGACCGTATTGGAGCCCTACCTTTCCGGCCTATGGAAGGACATGTTCGTTGAAGGCGAGAAGACAGGCCCCGTTGGCGCCTTCCCGCATGGCCATCGTCCCTGGTTTCATCCGCAGGACTTCTCCCGCAAGGACGTCCGTCCGAAAACGGAAGCCGACAACTATCTCATCATGAAAGAGAAGCACCTCGACAAGTACAAGGTCGATGTGGCGATCCTGACCGGCGACGAGCCGATCGAGGCTTCCACCCTCGCCAATCCCTATTATGCCAGCGCCCTCGTCAGCGCCTACAATGACTACCAGATCGACCAATGGCTGCCGAAGGACGATCGCTTCATGGGCTCGATCATCATCGCGCCACAGGATCCGAAGCTCGCGGCCGGCGAGATACGCCGCTTGGGCAATCATCCGCGCATGGTTCAGGTTCTTGCCTCGCAAGGCTCCGTCAAGCCGTATGGCGACCCGTTTTACCATCCGATCTATGAAGCATGCGCCGAAGTGGGGCTGCCCTTTGCCATTCATCTGGGCGGCCATGGCGGCGTGAATTCGACCGCGATTGCTCCTGCCCCGACGACGTTCTTCTGGGAGACGCACGCCATCCTGCACATGTCGGCGATTTCACATGTCGCAAGCATGATTGCGCATGGCGTCTTCGAAAAATGGCCGGACCTCTACTTCGTCGTCATCGAATGCGGCGTCGCCTGGGTGCCGTCGGTATTGTGGCGCCTGGATGCGGATTACAAAGCGCTGCGCAAAGAGACGCCATGGCTGAAGATGCTGCCCTCGGAATATTGCCGGCGCAACATCCGCTTTTCCACGCAGCCGCTGGAGCAGCCCGCAAACATTCAGCATCTCTGGTCCACTCTCGAAGCGATGGACGGCGAAAATACGCTGATGTTTGCCTCCGATTATCCGCATTGGGATTACGACGACGCCAACACGCTGCCAATCCCTCCCGCCTGGAAGAGCAAGATCATGGGGCTGAATGCGCTGGAGGTTTACAAACGCATCCCCCGCGCGCAAGCGGCGAATGCCGCCTGAGGAAGCAGACGATGCCCGAGAAGACATATATTTGCCGTGTCGACGAGATCGAAACCGGATCTGCCTTCATCGCCAAGATCCGCAGCCTTTCGGTTGGCGTTTTCCGCATCGGAGATTCATTCCACGCGCTGCTGAACGTTTGTCCGCACCGCGGCGCTCCGCTTTGCGAGGGGCCGCAATGCGGAACAACTGCACCGGTCGAACAGGCGCAATTCATCTACCATCGCGAAAACGAGATTGTGCGCTGCGCCTGGCATGGCTGGGAATTCGACATCAAATCAGGCGCGGCTTTGGTCGATCCGTCCGTTCGCGCGCGCACATTTCCAGTCACCGTCGAGGCGGGGAGCATCTATGTGACGGCCTGATTGAGGTATGGATTCGAGGAGCTAGAAGAAAAGGTGATCGCGGCTAATGAGCAGATTTTTTCACAGGTGATTGACGAACAATAACGCGGAAAATCCGCAATGGGAGAGTCAAATGTCAGAATCTGAATACAAGCTTGGTATCGCTCAAAGCCTGATTGGTCACGGCAAGATTTCCCGCCGTGACTTCATTCATCTTGGGCTGGCCGCTGGGCTGACGGTCACCGCTGCGGACAAGCTCTTTGTCAGCACGGCCCGGGCCGAACCGCTGCAGGGCGGCTTCGCCAAGCTCGGCATGGCACATGGCGCAACGACCGATTCGATCGATCCGGCCGGCTACCCGGACACATTCACACAAACGGCATTCTCCGGCTCGATGTCCAACAGCCTCACCGAGGTCGACGCGAAAGGTAACGTCCAACCGGATCTTGCCGAGAGCTTTGAATCATCCGACGGCGCCAAAACCTGGGTCTTCAAGCTGCGCAAGGGCGCAACCTTCCACAATGGCAAGAATGTGACGGCGGACGATGTCGTGACTTCGCTGCGCTATCATATGGGCGACGAAACCAAATCGGCGGCGAAGCCGCTGCTTGAGCCCGTGGCCAGCATCAAGGCGGATGGCCCGGAGACGGTTGTCTTCACGCTGAAGAGCGGCAACGCCGATTTCCCCTACATCATGAGTGACTACCATCTGGTCATCATGCCGGCCAAGGACGGCAAGGCGGATTGGGGATCGGGCGTTCGCACCGGTGCTTTCGTGCTCGAGAATTTCCAGCCCGGCGTCTCGGCCAAACTCAAGCGCAATCCGAACTATTTCAAGAACGGCAAGCCCTATCTCGACGAGGTGGAGTTCATCGCCATCACCGATCTCGCCGCTCGCATGGCCGCGTTATCGACAGGGGAGGTGGACTATATTGGCCGCGCCGACCTCAAGACCCTCGGCATGTTGAAACGCAATCCCAAGGTGGAGATCGTCGAGGTCACCGGCTATGGCCACTATACCTTGCCGATGAATGTCACGGTTGCGCCGTTCGACAATCCAGACGTCCGAATGGCTTTGAAATGGGCGATTAACCGTCAGGAGATCGTCGACAAGATCTTTCTCGGCCACGCCACGGTGGCCAACGACAACCCGATCGCCCCGGCGATCAAATTCGCCACGAATCCGCAGCCGCAGCACAGTTTCGATCCGGAAAAATCCAAGCATTACCTGAAAAAGGCCGGAATGGAAAAGCTGAAGGTGGACCTCTCGGTCGCCGATGCCGCCTTTGCCGGCGCTGTGGACGCGGCTGCCCTCATCCGCGAGACGGCAGCCCAGTGCGGCATCGACGTAAACGTCGTGCGTGAGGCCGAGGACGCCTATTGGGACAATGTCTGGCTCAAGAAACCTTGGTGCGCTTCCTATTGGAGCGGTCGCGCGACGGCCGACTGGATGTTCACGCAAGCCTTCGCCGCAGACTCCAGCTGGAACGAGTCGTTCTGGAAAAATCCCCGCTTCAACGAGTTGCTTGTCCAGGCGCGCGCCGAGACGGACGAGGCCAAGCGGGCGGCAATGTATGCCGAGATGCAGCAACTGACCCATGATGATGGCGGCAGCATCGTGCTGGTCTTCAATAATTTCGTCAGCGCCAAATCCAGTAAGCTCGCACATGGCGAGGTGGCGCCGAACTGGGAGAATGATGGATTGAAGATGGCCGAACGCTGGTGGATCGCCACTGCGTGAGAGTGCGGGCCGGACCCGCGATGGCTATTAGGCTCCGGCTTGCAACCGCGTGCCCTGACTGGTGTGGCAGGGCGGCGGCAGCAACGAGAAACGCGTACCCATGAACCCCGTCGCAAGAACGGTTCTGCAGCGCCTTGGCCTCGGCCTGGTCACGCTGTTCATCGTGTCCATCATCATCTTCTCTGCGATTGCAATGCTGCCGGGCGACTTCGCCAAGGCGATGCTCGGGCAATCGGCGACACCCGAAACGGTCGTCGCCTTCCAGCGAGAAATCGGCATCGACCGTCCGCCTGTCGAGCGCTACTTCGTCTGGGTCGGGCAGATGCTCCACGGTGATTTCGGCTCTTCATTCGCGAGCCGCACCGGATACCGGCGCACCGTCGCCGAGATTATCGCCCCGCGCCTCTACAATACGATGTTCCTTGCATCGATGACCGCGCTGATAGCAGTTCCGCTGGCCCTGGGATTGGGCATCCTCGCTGCGCTCTACCGCAATGGCTGGTTCGACCGGCTGGTGAACGCAGTGACGCTGACGACCATTTCGTTCCCCGAGTTTTTCGTCGCCTATATGCTTGCCTACCTCGTCATCTCGCGCGACACGTTCATCGGATCCGAGTTCGCACAATCCCTGCCGCACTGGCTCGCGGTCTCGCTGAACTGGATACTCAATGCAGTTCCTAAGTTCCCGACATTGTCGAATGTGAACGATCAGACGCCGTTTTGGGAACATGTCTGGAGAGTAGCCTTGCCGGCGATCACTCTTACGCTCGTCATCGTGGCGCACATGATGCGAATGACACGAGCGGCGATCATCAACATGCTGGCAAGCCCATATATCGACATGGCGCGTCTCAAGGGAATGTCGCCCATGGCCATCGTACTCAGGCATGCCTTGCCCAACGCATGGGCTCCGATCGTCACGGTGGTGGCGTTCAATCTTGCTTATCTCGTCGTCGGAGTGGTCGTGGTCGAAGTGGTATTCGTCTATCCCGGCATCGGTCAGCTGATGGTTGACGCGGTCAAATCAAGGGATGTTCCGGTTGTCCAGGCCTGCGCCCTGATTTTCGCCGCGACCTACATCCTGCTCAATCTGACCGCCGATATTATTTCCATCGCCACCAATCCAAGACTCTTGCATCCACGATGACCAGCTACGAACCCATGGCTCAGGTTCACAGGCTGAGGCGCTCGCGCGCCACCCGTGCGAAAACGGCGCTGAAGAAGGCACCCTTCAGTGCATGGTTCGGCATCCTCGTGATCCTCGGTTATGTCATCGTTGCGGTGTTCGCGCATTGGATAGCCCCATACGGCGAAACGCAGGTCTTCAGCGAAGCCTTTGCACCGTGGAGCCAGCAGTTCAAATTGGGAACCGACCAGCTCGGCCGGGACATGCTCACGCGCCTGATTTACGGTGCGCGCAACACCATCGGTATCGCCGTCGCGACCACATTGCTGTCCTTCGCGGTCGGCGTCTCGCTCGGCCTTCTTGCCGCATTGTATAGGGGATGGCTCGACCAGATACTGTCGCGTGCGGTGGACGTGTTGATGTCGATCCCAAGCCTGATCTTCGCCCTGGTGCTGCTCTCGATCTTCGGCTCGTCGATCACCAGCCTGATAATCATCATTGCGCTGCTCGATTCCACCCGCGTCTTTCGGCTCGCACGCGCCGTCGGGCTTAACGTGGCAGTGATGGAATATGTCGAGGTGGCGCGATTGCGCGGCGAAGGCCCGAAATGGATCATCGCCAAGGAAATCCTTCCCAATGTCATGCCGCCGCTGGTCGCGGAGTTCGGTTTGCGATTTTGCTTCGTATTCCTCACGATCGCGGCACTGTCCTTCCTGGGCGTCGGTATTCAGCCGCCGACCGCTGATTGGGGGTCGATGGTGCGCGAGAATGCGACCCTGATCACCTACGGTGATGTCACGCCGCTGCTGCCGGCCGGCGCGATTGCCCTCCTTACAGTCTCCGTGAATTTCGTCGTCGACTGGTTCCTGCACGCAACCAGCGGGTTGCGCGATGAAAGGTAGCGGTCCGGGCTCGCGCGAAAAAGGCAAGGATCTGCTGCAGATCCGCAACCTACATGTCGAGGGTTTCTCGGACGAGCGGTGGCATCCCATCGTCCGCGGGGTCGATCTGGCGCTGAAGCGGGGGGAGGTTCTTGGCCTGATCGGCGAGTCAGGCGCCGGCAAATCCACCATTGGCCTCGCCGCGATGGGTTACGCCAAGCCGGGCTGCCGTATTACACAGGGCTCGATCCTGTTCGACGGAATCAATCTTCTGGCACTCAGCGAAACAGGGCGGCGTCGCCTCAGAGGCTCCCGCATTGCCTATGTCGCGCAAAGCGCAGCGGCCTCTTTCAATCCGGCCCACCGACTTCTTGACCAGACTGTCGAAACAGTCGTGGCCCATGGGATTGCCAGCCGCGAGAAAGCGAACCGGAGTGCCGTCGATCTCTATCGCCGTCTTCAGCTTCCAGATCCGGAGACGATCGGCTTTCGCTATCCTCATCAGGTTTCCGGCGGACAGTTGCAACGGGCAATGACCGCGATGGCGATGGCTTGCCGTCCGGACCTCATCGTCTTTGACGAGCCAACGACGGCGCTCGATGTGACGACGCAGGTCGAAGTTCTCGCCTCCATTCGCAACATCGTGGAGGAATTCAACACCGCTGCAATCTATGTGACGCATGATCTGGCGGTGGTGGCGCAAATGGCGGACCGGATCATGGTTTTGCGCCATGGACTTACCGTGGAGGAGGCAGAAACGCGCCAGATGCTCGCCTCGCCCAGCCAGGAATATACCAAGACGCTCTGGGCCGTGCGCAAGCTCGCCAAGCCCGAAGTTCCGGCCGATGACTATCTGCTTACGATAGACAACGTCACGGCGGCCTACGGCCGGGCGGTTAAGGTGCTCCAGGATGTCTCCATCAAAGTTCCACGTGGAAGAACGGTGGCTGTGGTCGGCGAATCCGGTTCCGGGAAATCGACGCTCGCTCGCGTTGTTACCGGCCTGCTGCCGCCGCTTTCGGGATCGATTTCCTTTGCTGGCCAGGCCCTTTCCAAGACCCTGAAGGCGCGCCCAAAAGAGATCTTGCGCCGCATACAGATGATTTATCAAATGCCCGACAACGCCCTAAATCCGCGCCAGACGGTCGAAGAAGTCATAGCTCGTCCGCTTGAATTCTACCTCGGCCTCAAGGGTGCACAGCGGGATAGGCGGATCGGCGAACTCATGCACATGGTCGAGATGAGCGAAACTTACCTGGATCGTCTGCCGGCCGAACTGTCGGGGGGTCAGAAGCAGCGCGTTTGCATCGCCCGAGCGTTGGCTGCCGATCCGGAACTCATCATCTGCGACGAAATCACGTCCGCGCTCGACCAGATTGTGCAGGAGGAAATCCTGAAGCTCTTAATGCGGCTTCAGCGCGAGCTCGGCATGAGCTACATTTTCATCACCCATGACATTGCCACCGTGCGAGCGATCGCCGACGAGATTGTGGTCATGCACCAGGGGAAAGTCGTTGAGCAGGGATTAAAGAGCGAAGTTCTCACGCCGCCGCATGCCCCCTATACCGAACGGCTTTTGTCCTCCGTGCCGGAAATGGATCCGGATTGGCTCACAAGGCTGCTCGCCAGCCGGAGGATGTGATCGTCGGGCAGAGCGTCGCGTGTCTTCCATATCGCCACCATTTTACAGCTTGGCGGTCGGCCGTACGGAACAATGCGGGAAAATTGGCGGTTCTCGCCGCACCAACTGCAGAGCCTGCTTCTCGGCAAAGCGGTCGGTTCGTTCCGTCCATCGTAACTAACCGAGCGCACTTTCCTGACGTTCTTGTGAACGCCGCAATGATCGCGGTTCGGAATTCAATCAATCTTGGGTGGGGACTCCTGCAGCGGATTTGAATCGTGATCGTCGCGCAGCCGTACCAGCAGTGCCGACCGCAGGTCCGCTGCGTCTCTTCCGGCGATCCGATCGCCTGTCGCGAGCGGGTCAGGTGCTCTTCAGCGTCCCGTTCATCCCTTCCGGATAGAAGCCACCCTTGCTGACGCCGTCCTTGTCGGTGAGATAGACGATCCGCAGCACTTCTTTCGGCGTCCTGGTGAACGCGATCGCGTCCGGCGTTGAAGGAACGATGTTGGCTTTCCCGTCCACCTGGATCCCCTGGTCCTTATCGTCCGATCCGTCGATTTTGTCTCGGGCATCGGAGACGGCGTTGGCGGCCTTCCAGGCTTTCTCTCCCTTCCGGTATAGAGTGGAGCGCGCCATTCCCATGTGGTAGGCCTCGACCGCCAATATGCCCGCCGCGGCGGCGAGGAAGTCCTTGTTCTTCAGAAGCGTCGCAGCACCGGCATAGGCGGTGACGCCGACATCCTCGAACAGCATGCCGCCGAGAACAAAGTTCGTTTCGTTGCCAAAGGGGTCGAAGTCCGGCCCGAGGCCCGCTGCCTCCACAACCGCTTTGAACCCAGCATCGAAATCGATGGCCGGCCTGTCGACTGCGTTCTTTGCAAGCGTCTTGCGGTAGAACCGGACATGCGCGAGTTCGTTTTCAGCAACCTCCTGCATGAATTCGCCGATGGCGGGTGTCTCGAAGGACACTTTCTTTCCGCCGACCACATCGCCGGGTTTCGAACCGGCATCGGCGGCGTCGATGCCTTTTCCGGTGGTGCCGCGAAGGTAGTATTCGGCCTCCATGTATTCCAGGTTGAGCGCAAAGCGGAAAATGTCCTCGTCCTGCACTTCCTCCTTGGCGTAGGCGCAAGAAACCGGCGCCAGGCCCGTCGTGGCGGCGAGGCTGGCTCCCAGCCCAAACTGCAATGCGCGGCGACGGGAAAGGTGGAGTGAAGGGATGGCACGTATCATGGCTTCCTCCCAAAAGCCCGCCGGCGTCACCTGTTGGCACCTTATCGCGGGCAACGCGCCCAACTCCGCCATAGGCGAAATGTTCCTGTAAAGGTCGGACTTTGCAGGGGTCGTGCTCCCGGATCAATGGCTTTTTGGGCAGCGTAACGTCGGAGTTGGCATCGACTATTTGTGACCAAGCCTCGAGTCTAGACATTGAGGTGACACATTATGAGCCGGATAGGCTACGCCCGCGTCAGCACGGTCGACCAAGAACTCGAAACGCAAGTCGGCAAGCTAAGGGCCGGAGGGAAACGAGCGGGCCGTGATAACCCAGGACAGCAAGGATGGCTGGAGGGGCTTCACGCCGGAAAGGAAAATTCCTGTCGACTTGTGAGACGAGTGGGCCATCCGAGAGAAGTTGGTATTCTGGTCGATCCATCCGGCCTTGCGATTTCTCGCTTTTGCTGCGTCTATCTATGAACCGGTCTGGCCTCTTCGTCGGATCAAACACGCTGGGAAGTCACAAGGAGTATATGCACATGGCAACTGGAACCGTGAAGTGGTTCAACAGCACTAAAGGGTTTGGGTTTATCCAACCCGACGATGGCGGTCAGGACGTTTTTGTTCACATCTCCGCCGTCGAGCGCGCTGGTTTGTCGAACCTCGTTGAGGGCCAAAAGATCAACTACGACATCGAGCAGGATCGACGTACCGGCAAGTCTTCTGCTGGCAATCTCCGCAAAGCAGGTTGATTTCTCTGGCGCGCCGTGGCGAAAGCCGCAGGAGCGCGGCAAGTCGCGCATGTACTGACCGCCGTGTAAAAAAAGCGCGCGAAGCTTGGTGTGATGGAGAGACCTGGGCAGCAGATTGCTGTGACGCTTCAGAAACGATCGTGTGAACCAGGTTGTCAGGTAACGGAAGGCGGGAAGTCCCCCGCGTTTTTCGCGTTTGCGTCCTCCAGCGTAGGATGGTTGGCGACGTGGTGTTGCCCCGTGGAGCACTTTGGCTTGTTGTATCCTACAGCAATGTCATTGAAGATAGCCTGAGTTGGCCCCACATGGACATCGCGTCGGATTTTTCCTCCCCCTTTGGAGGTTTAAGCTGCCTTCATACTTGGCCAGGCTCAATTACGATGCGCATTCGCACTGAGCCGCTCGACAAGCATTATGACCAGTCAGGATCATCAAATGGCAAATCCTCCACGCCGACCCACAAATCCGATGTCAGCCGCTGAAGCCGCCTTCAAGCCGATCAAAAAGCCGGCGGCGCCGGTTCGCGAACCGTCGGCTGCTCCAAATGTCAGAGAGCTTGTTTCGATCAGGATCGATAGGGCGGTGCTGGACCACTTCCAGGAAGATGGACCGGGCTGGCAGGATCGGATCAACGACACCTTGCGGCGCGCTATCTCCAAAGAACCGACGAATGCCGATGACAAACGATCAGACGACTACTGATCGGCACGGCGCTGATAGCGGCGACGCAGATGGAGTTGAACGGAAGCATAAGCGTAAGCGATTGCGCACCATTTGGACAACCGACAACGCGCATCCTGGAATTTTTTCACCGAGCCGCGGCCGAACCCCTCTATGCTCCGGGCGGAGACCCGAATGGCATTTCGATTCGTACACACGGCCGACATTCACCTCGACTCGCCGCTACGTTCGCTGGCGCTGCGAAACCCTGATCTTGCCGAACTTGTGGGGGACGCCAGTCGCCAGGCATTTGTCTCGATAATAGACCTCTGCCTTGCGGAACGTGCCGATGCGCTCGTCATTGCCGGCGATCTTTATGATGGCGACCAGACGTCGATGAAAACCGCCCGTTTCCTGGCGTCGCAAATGACACGCCTCCACCAGGCCGGCATCAGGGTTTTCAAGATCCGCGGAAACCACGACGCCTTATCGCGCATATCGAAACAGCTCGTTTTTCCTGACACGGTCACGATCTTCGGCGGCCGCCCCCAGTCGGTGCTGCAAACGGCCGGCGGGCTTGACGTCGCATTCCATGGATTGAGCTTCGCGAACCCAAAGGCCCCGGAAAGCCTGCTGCCCAAATATCCGGCGGCCCGGGAAGGGGCGGTCAATGTGGGCATCATGCACACCAGCCTCGCTGGATCGCCCGGTCACGATGTCTATGCCCCTTGCAGCATCGCTGACCTGCACGGCCATAGTTTTGACTATTGGGCGCTTGGGCACATCCACGTGCGCCAAGTCCATCCTGGAGCAAGCACCGTTGTGATGACGGGAATGCCGCAGGGCAGGGACATCAACGAGGCCGGAGAGAAATCCGCCACTCTGGTCACGATACGAGATGACCGGTCCGTCGAGATCGAGGAAAAACTGACCAGTATCGCGCAGTTCGAGCGGGCGAGCGTCGATCTGACCGGGACGGTCGAATGGTCTGAGGGCCGTTGCCGAGCTTGAGGAGCAGCTGTCGGTAGAGCTCGCGGTGGAAGGGTTCGACCAGGCGCGTTCGATGCTGGATTCTGTCGAGATCGATAGTCTCCTGGTCGAGAAGGCTGAAAGTGAGCAACGGCTTCGGGATCTCGATGAAGCGATACAACAGCAGCTTATTCGCCAGACCCGGGCGACCGACAAGCTGGACGCGATTGGCGGCGACAGCGCGGTTGCGCGGATAGATGCCGAGCGCCGCACCGTCTTGCTGGAAATCGAAGAAAAGGCAGTCCGCTACATCGAGCTGAAACTGGGCATCATGGCTGCCGGGAACGCTCTGCGCGTGTACCGCGAACGCCATCGCTCCGCGATGATGAAGCGGGCATCTGACGCATTCGCACTCATCACGCGCGGTCAGTATTCGGGGCTTGCGACCCAACCTGTGAAGGGCGGGGAAGTCCTCATCGCATTGCAGCGCGACGGGCAGTCCAAGGTCGCCGACGCACTATCAAAGGGTGCGCGTTTTCAGCTCTACCTGGCGCTGCGGCTTGCCGGATACTACGAGTTCGCCCAGTTTCGACCCTCGGTGCCATTCATTGCCGACGACATCATGGAGACCTTCGACCATTTCCGGTCCGAGGAGGTTTTCAGGTTGTTTGGTGAGATGGCAAGCGCTGGCCAGGTGATTTATCTGACGCATCACCAGCACCTTTGCGAGATCGCGAAGGCTGTTGTTCCCGGCGTTACAATTCACGAGCTCGGATAGTCGCCTGCCATCGCGTGGGATGAGTTGAGCCCCAGCTGCAAACTGAAAGTAAACGGCGGGGCCGTCAGAAGGACGCGAACTGATCGGCGAGGCCGCCTCGGCGTCGGGAACGCGTTCCCATCTTCCGCGGACGCAGGTGCCGTTTCCACGGTCAATCGATGAACGCTCGAGGCCTTCATTTTTCCCCAGTCGCAATCCAGAACGCTGCGACACCCGGCTTCGCACGACATCAGGGGAACGATATCGGCCCCAATGTATTAGAGATCTATGGACACTATGGAACCCCAGGGCCATGGGAGAGCGGCCGATATTTTGACATCGGAAGTTGCCAATACCAGGCAGCGCATCCACCGGACCGAGCTCGCGCTTCAACGCACTGAAGAAATGCTAGCCGAGAATCTCGCGCTGTGCAGCAGGCTGCGAACTGCGGTCGAGGCCGCAGACCGCTTGGTGAAGAACGATCCCCGCAGCTTTGAAATACATGGGGCGGGTTGAACTGGGCCGGCGTTTCGTTCGTCGCGACCTCCAGGCCACCGGCGCCACCACTCTCGCTCCAGAACTGTGCCCGCCACATCGACGTCTGAGCTGCACGCTCGCGAACAGCCGGAACCAACGGCGACAATAAGCGGTTTACAAATCGAAGGGACCGCAATGGATTCGGAATAATGGAACTTTTGGATATGGAACTGGCGAGAGCCCGACAGCGGCTTAACCGGGCGGAACGCTCCCTCGAACGTGCAAATGACATGCTGGATGAAGGCTGCGGTGTCGGCATCAATCTCGCGTTGTGCAGCAGGATCCGGGCTGCGCAACGACGCGTGGCCGAGGCGAGATCGCGGTTGGCGAAGATCGTTCCTGGCAACACGGACACAGCCGCACGGTTTGAGCCTTTTGGCCGCTAGCCGCACACCGATCTAGCGGCAGAGCGAGGTCGGACTCATGGGGCGTTCGCTCGAGCTCCTCAGTATTTTGACGAGTTCTCTAAGGCCATCAATGAACTCACCACCGGCGAAAAACGGCTGGCTCATCCGCCGGGCTGGAGAAACACCAGCGTTCGGCAAAGTACGCGAGCGCCAATGGCTCAGCCTCCACTTGTCCAGTACGAGGCAAGCAGGGATCCTCGCTGCCGTGGTCTGATCGTCGAGCGGCACCATGAGATCATTGGGCTCCAGAAGCAAAACGGCGCCTGGCAAGGTGATGTCATGGAACAAGCTGAGGTGCGAATATGAGCCCCGAGGCGTGTTCGTAACGTTATCTTTCTCCCCGCTATGGAGTAGCGGCTGGGGAATTTTTGGGACGAAGAATGCTACGCTTCGCTCTCACGATCTCGAGCAGATCGGTGTCGTTCGAGCCTGTCTCTCGAAAGGCGGCAACTATTTGCATTGCGAGCATTTGGCCAGCTTGGGAGGAGCGGGCGATCTTCTCCCCACTGCAGAGTTGGTCGAAAACGCGTTGGCAAAGGTCCAGATCGGATGGGTATAGACCGGCTCGTTTGAAAGGCATTTTGAACCCCCAAGCTTCAGAAGACCGTCGCTGTAGTAGCCGATGCATCAAAAGTAGTGCCCGTCAGGATGCACGAGTCAAGGGTGCGTAAAAAGCGAACATGAGGCCGGATATGGAATCCCAACTCTTGGTTGGAGTGCGGCGGGTTTTTCAATGGCGATGTCGCAGCTTTTTCACTGCCTTGGTGAGGTCTGGCGGTCGTTGCCGATCTTTTTAATCAGCTTGCTGAGTTGACTTGGCGAAATGCAATTTTCCCGCGCGAAACGTTCCACCTCATAAACGCATCGATCGATGGGCGGCCTCGGTCGACGTAGGCTTGGTTGCCCTTGTTCTCGTTCATTTCCGTTTTCCTACTCACTCAGCAGCTGCAAATGAGAATCCGCCCGCCACTCCTCGATTTGGCGGGCGGATCCCATCAGCGCAGGAAGGGACTCTAGCTGCGCAGATACAATTTCTGGGGACTGTTTGAGCGTCATTTCTCGAATGTCGGCTCGAAGCTTCCCGACACCGTCGAGCTTCACGAAATCCCCAACGTGAAATATCGCTACGTCGTCGTTGACAACCGGACTGTTGTCGTTGACCCGGGCACACGTAAGATCGTGAAAGTCATCCCGTAACCTGACGACTGAGAGAACAGCCCGCCGTTTCGAAAGGTACGGCGGGAAGGTAGCGACCGGAGAAGCGCAAGGGGGGAATCGAAGCCAGTCTATCCTCTCTGTCGGTCTGACTTTCCAACACCCGCATTGCAACTTCGCCGTCGTCAAGAACGGCGGCTGGTTTCGCGAAGCCTGCCAGCGGTCCAGATGCCGAGATCGGTGTGAGCTCACACCACGTCTCTAACAACCGCATCTAATTTCGTGAGGCCTACGCTCGAAGGCCTTTGCGTAAAAAGTCCCTGTTCGATTGCGGCCGCCTTGAAGGCATCGATCGCAGCTTGTTGGTTGCAATGACCGGCCAAGCATTCCCTGATCATTCGGACGGCTTCGAGCCGCCGCGGCTTGGCCACGTATGGCCATGGTTGTTCAAGCGCTTTCGCAGCATCAGCGATCGTCCTGACCACCGTCGCGTTGCTATTGAGATAGATTGTAATCGGAACGAACGCCGGCACTCTTGCCTCTCCCCACAATTCGACGCGGCTAAACGCAAAACCATGGCGATGGTTGCATGAACGTACATCATCGCGTATTCAAGCCCCGCTACCCGATGCAATTGAGACTGAACAGGCTCTTCTCGGGGCAATCCTAAACTCAAATGACGCCCGTTGGCGGGTCGCTCGGCCTTGGCAAAATCAATAAGGCTGGGGCGCAAGGCAGGAACGCCTGCAACAGCTGTGGCGGACAAGCCAAAACGAGCTGCTCGCGCCGCAGCGGTGACAAGAATTCCATCGGCAGTCAAGTCACCAGAGAAGAAGGCGCGCAACGCGCTCGTGAAAGCATAGTGTGCTGCATTCGACAGAGATGTGAGGCCGCTTGGGTTGGGTAGTTTGTGGGGCCGAATGAACTGGTGGAGGCCAGGGAAGCCACCCTGCCGCATCGGAAACTCTGAGGATGCAGCGAGGCGCAATGCTCCACATATATGCAGCGGAGGAATCTCAGACGGGCCTTCCGTCGCGTGTGGGCCGCGAGCGCGCGAGTTGGCGGCTCTCGAACGCTACGCTGCCCTTTTCTTGACCGCCGTGAAGGGATGGCAGATCGTGAAGGCATCCGGCTTAATGCCACGCGCAACCTGGCTCCAGGTCACAGGATGCGCGATCGGGAAGCCGGGCCGCGCTCGCGGCGAGAAGGCGCCAGCGGCCGTGTTGCCACGCCCGTTGCGCAGATAGTCGACAAAGATTCGGCCTATTCGGGCTGCCGGATCGGCTGACAGCAAATACCGGTCGGGTTCAGCGTCGACAAGACACTGACCAAGGGACTTTGCGAGCTGCCGGGCGCGCTCGTGGGTGATCTTCGTTTGAAGCGGGGCCATCAGGTGGATCCCCTTGCCGCCTGTGACCTTCGGCCAACTCTTCAGACCTGCCGCCTCAATGATGTCGCGCAGCGCCAAAGCGGCATCGATCACTTCATACCATTTGACGCCTTCGCCGGGATCGAGGTCCAGAACGACGCGATCGGCATGCTCGATGTCGTCCACCGTAGCGTTCCAGGGATGAACCTCCACGGCGTCCATTTCGACCAGTCCGAGCAAACCGGAAAGATCATCCACCCACACGCGCACCCCTTCACCACCCTCGCGCTTCTGGACCCGCAATTGGTGCACTGCTGCGGGAATGTCCGGCAGCGGTCCCTTGTGATAGAAGATGGCCCCGAAGGCATGGCGAACCAGCTTCAGCGGCCGCCGGCCAAGATGAACCAACGCCTGATCGGCAACCCGTTCCCAGTAGCCGGCGAGCTCTTCTTTGGAGGGTGAGACCGCATCGGGCAGCAGCTGCAGGATGTTCTCGCGCGGGACGCCATGGTTCCGGTCCAGCCGTCGCTTCGACCGTGCGGGCGGTTTTGCCGGGATAGGCACGAGGTCTTCGCGCAATCCCTTGAACACCGCCTCGCGCAAGATGCCGCGATCAGTCACGCCAGTGAATTGCACCTCCGCCAGAACGTCTGGTCTGACCCAGGTCGCTTTGGGCTTGTCGACAGGCAGTGACAGCGGCGACTTGTCGGTGATCAGGGGGTTGAGCCGCTCGCGAAGACGTTGAGATGCTTCAAGCGTATAGCCGGTCTGGACCTTGCCTGCATAAAGCAGCCGGTCGTCCTGTCGCCTGCCAATGTAGAGCGATGCGATACGGCGCGGACGGGCGCCGAGCTTCTCGACGAAAGCCACAATTGGGAAAGTGTCGCTCTTGATACATTTGACTTTCACCCAACTCGTCTGGACGCCGGAGCCATAGGGCGCATCCGCTCGCTTGGACACGATCCCCTCCAGGCCCATCCTGCAGGCGTGAGCGAACATGTCGCTGCCGCTTACCTTGAGGTGCTCGGCATAGGTCAATCTCGGCGCTGTATCGCTCAGCAGCTTCTCCAGCGCGGCCTTGCGCTCAATCAGCGGCTGCTGGCGAAGGTCGCGCCCGTTAAGGTGCAGAAGATCGAATGCATAGAAGATAAGCCTGGGCGAGTTCGGGTTGCCCAACTCCCGCTCCAAGGCTTGATAGTCCGGCAGACCCGTGTCGCCGAGGACAACGGCTTCGCCATCGATGATCGCAGACTTTATCGGCAGGTTCGCCGCGGCCTGGACAATGCTCTTGTAGCGATGCGACCAGTCATAGCCGCGACGCGTGAAGGCTCGTGCTCTTCCCCCCTCGACGATGAGTTGGGTCCGGTAGCCATCGTACTTTATTTCGTGAAGCCATTCGCCGTCTTCGGGAGCTTTGGCCACCAGGGTGGGTGATTGAAACTCAATGAAGGAAAGCCGGTCCTTTGCGCTACTCATGAATCTGCGACTCCAGAAATCGACTCAAGCCGCAGGACTAGCGTCGGTTCCGGCTATTTTAGGAAAGTTGCAGAAAAGCTGGCTCGGTCGTCAGATCCTGGATGGACCACACTGTCCTTTGGTGAAAATTCAGTTCATGATCTTCGCGTCGACTCCGAAGATGCGATGGCCAACGATGTGTGGCGGACCAGCTGCATCGGTCGCAACCTCCAATCTGTCATGCACTCGGGTCCCAAGGCCGAGGATAGCAAGCTGATCGCAGCAGAAGCCGAGGGGCGCTGTCCGGGGCGATGACCCCTGGCTCGGACATCACCAACGAGGGCTGAGGCAACAACAATGCTTTGGGCACCGATGCGCTCATGGGCGAATTTCCAGTTCCTTCTCGTGGTCGCAATCGGCGTGAAGGGCGTCACCGCGTTGGCGTCGAGGTTTGAGGCTGTAGTTGCGGTTGTGCGCCAATTATCTAATCTCGATGCATGAGAAAGCATGCGGCGATCGCAGGTCGCCATGTAGTGTCCTAGCTTCTGTCTGTTTCAAGCCGCTCCCAACCGCGGCCTCGAATGGATGGACCGAGGACCGGCGACGCTGAACCTTCGCCTCGATCGTTTTAACGTCCGTCGCCGGCTTTTTCCGCCGCCTTTGGCTTTCCTTCGCGAAAAAAAGGCCGTGGCCGGCTGCCTTCCATTGCGTTCCAGCCCTAGCCCTAGCGGTAGGACCGATCGTCTCCGGTCTCACGACCACCATCGAGCCGCGATAGGCGCGGCCCGACAAACAGAAGGAACCACCACAATGGCTACGATCGGCATTTTCTCCCGCACCGCAAACGGCTTCTCCGGCTCGGTCAAGACCCTCAACCTCAACGTCAAGACGGTGACGTTCGCCCCGGTCGAAGGCGACAATGAGAAAAGGTCCGGACTTCCGCATCTTCGCCACCGCTCCCGAGTTCGGGGTGGCATGGAAGAAGACTTCGCGCGAAGGCCGCGACTACCACTCGGTCAAGCTCGACAATCCAGGCTTTCCCGCTCCGATCTATGCGAGCCTGGTCAAGACCATACCGCGAGGGAGTTCTCGCTCATCTGGTGCCGCGGCGCCGCTGAGTGATCCGACCCAACCCGGAGCCCCGTCGCAAAAGGCGGGGCTTCGATGTCAGGTACGCCACTGCATAGACGCTCTTATCAGGTGCAGCACTCTATGCTTTGACGGGTGCCTTGGGCGCCTTCTTCAGCGGCGCCTTGATTGCGGTTGCGACTGTCGTCGCTGGTGCCGCGCGAGCAGCTCGTTTTGGTTTTTCTGCCGCAGTCGTTGAAGGCGTTGCCGCCTTGCGCCCCAGGCCCATTGATTTCGCCAGGGCCGAGCGGGTGGCCGCGTAGTTCGGCGCCACCATCGGATAATCCGAGGGCAGGTTCCATTTCTGGCGGTATTGGTCAGGGCTCAGATTGTAATGCGTTCCGATATGCCGCTTCAAGGATTTGAATTTCTTCCCGTCCTCCAGGCAGATGATGAAATCCGGCGAGACTGATTTCTTGATCGACACCGCCGGTTCCAGCTTGGCCGTGGCCGGAGCCACAGCTGTGCCGATCCCTTGCAAAGCGACATAGGTATCGCCGATCAGCTTCGACAACTCGCCGACCGGCAGGGGATTGTTCGAAACAAAGGCGGAAACGATGTCGGCGGTAATTGATACCAGATCAGCCTGGTCGCGTTGGTCTGGAGAAACGTTCATCGAGTTTTCCTCTTGTCTAATGGGCGCGTGGACGGATGAGCTGTTTATTGCGGAATCACGCAAACAATTCGTTATTTCCGTCAACAAACCTCATTCCTTGCAAATATCAAGCCGGCACGCTTCGCATTCTGAGCACCAGACAAGATTGGGAGGCGCTCGATTTCGACTGCCTGCTCGATGAAGCAATGCAACGGCAGCTTATTCGGCTGACGCGAGCGGCCGACAAGCTGGACGCAATCGGCGGTGACAGCGCTGTCCTATTCCCGTGTGTACGGCACGCCCAGCATGGCCGGGGCACTGGCTCGCGAGCGACGGATCATCAGCGCCACGATCGCCGCAACATAGGGCATCATCAACATATATTGGTAAGGAATGGCGATGCCGATGCCTTGGATTTGCAATTGCAGCGCGTCGAGGAAGGAAAACACCAGCGCCGCTACCAAAATCGGGTAGGGCCGCCACAGACCGGCGATAACGATGATGATCGCCAGCCAGCCGCGTCCGTTGGTCATGTCCGGCACGAAACGCGCCGCTTGGCCGACAGACAGGAACGCGCCGGCGAAGCCTGCCATCACGCCACCGAAGACCACTGCAGCATACTGGACCGAGGCCACCTTCACCCCCTTAACATCAAGGGCCTTAGGATTGTCGCCAGCGCAACGTACGATCAGCCCATAGCGCGTCCGGAACAGGAAGAGCCATACCGCCGGCACCATTAGGAAGGCGATGTAGGTCAGCACCCGCTGGTCGAACAGGATTGGGCCGAGCACCGGGATCTCGCTCAGGCCCGGTATCGGCACGTCGGCGAAGAAGGGGATGGTCGGCGTATTGTCGTGGCCGGCGAACGCGGAACGCAGCCAATAGGTGGAAAGGCCGGCGCCGAGCAGGTTGACGGCAAGCCCCGTGACGATCTGCTCCACTTTCAACGTGATCACCAGCACGGCGAACACGAGCGCCATCAGCGCGCCGGTGAACCCGGCTGCAAGGACACCCAGCCAGAGCGAGCCGCTTTCGTATGCGGCGAGATAGCCGGTGAACGCGCCCATAAGCATCATGCCTTCGAGACCCATATTGTATACGCCGCTGCGCTCGGCGACGAGCTCGCCAATTGCGGCGAGCAGGAGCGGGGTGGCGATGCGGATGGTCGCCGCCGCCACGCTGATCAGGATTGACGCTTGGAAGAGAGCGTCAAGCACGGCCGACCCTCCGCAGGCGGAAATTGCACGCCGCCCAGCCGGCTAGGTAGAACAAAAGGAGGATCGCCTGGATGGCATAGATCAGCGCTGAGGGTACGCCGGTCTTGATCTGCATGAGCGTGGCGCCGTTGAGCAGCGCGCCGAACAGCACCGCGGCGACGACGACGCCAAGCGGATGCAACTGGCCGAGGATGGCGACGATGATGCCGCTATAGCCGTAGCCTGCTATGACGCCCGCCTTCAGGCGGTAGTGCACGCCATAGACTTCCGTGATGCCTGCCAGCCCGGCAAGCGCGCCGGAAACCATAAGCACCACGAGGATCAGCCGTCGTGTATTGGTACCCTGTACGTCGAGCGCGCGCATGTTGGACCCGGCAGCCTTGATCTCGTAGCCGAGCGGTGTGCGCGTCAACAGCATGTGGACCAGGGCAGCCGCTGCGATCGCCAGCAGGAAGCCGGCATGCAGTCGCGAACCGGAAAACAGTTGGGGAAGCACCGAGCCGGGATCGACCTTCGGCGTCTGCTCGAAGAAGGCGCCGGCCTCGCTCCACGGGCCGCGCAGCAGCAGCAGCGAAATGACATAGACGATGATGTAGTTGAGCATAACGGTCGAAATCACCTCATCGACCGAAAAGCGGGTCTTCAGCACGCCCGCGAGGCCGGCATAGAGTGCTCCGCCGACAATGCCGCCGACTATGACCACAGGAATTTGGATGAAAGGTGAAAAGTCAATGAGGTTGTGCTGCAACCAGTAGGCAAACATGGCGCCGGCAAAGACCTGGCCTTCGGCGCCGATGTTCCAGATGCGCGCGCGGAAGGCGACGCAAGCGGCAAGTCCGGTAAAGATCAGAGGCGTGGCCTTGACCAGCGTTTCGCCGGCGGCGCGCGACGACCCAAAGCCGCCCTTCAGGAGAGCCTCGAAAGCCGCCCGTGGACTGGCGCCCGCGGCGGCAAAAAGCAGGCTGCACACCAGAACCGCCGCTGCTCCTGCCGCGGCAAGCGCAACGACGCGCGCGGTCGGCCGCGTCTCCAGTCGACGCTCGAGGCGCCATTCCACGAGGTTGAAAGCGATCATGCCGCAGCCTCGCTCTCGTGGCCCGCCATCAAGCTGCCGATTTCGTCATAGGTGGTTTTTTCCGTATCGAGCACCGCAAGGATGCGGCCGCGAAACATCACGCATATGCGACGACTTAGCGCGAAAAGATCGTCCAGTTCCTCGCTCGCGAGCAGGATGGCGCAGGCTTCGTCGCGTTTGCGCTGGAGTTCGCGATGGACGAACTCGATGGCGCCGACGTCGAGTCCGCGTGTCGGCTGGTTGCACAGCAAAAGCCGGTTCGCCTTGGCGAACTCGCGGGCGAGGATGACCTTCTGCGCGTTGCCGCCCGACAACTTACGGGAGGGTGCCGACGGGCCGGTTGCGGCAATGGAATAGGCGCCGATCGCCGCGCGCGCGTTGGCATCGAGCGCCGTGGCGTCGATGAACGGTCCGTTGCGCCAGCGCGCCTGCCATTGCTGGCCGAGGACGAGGTTCTCGCCGATGTCGAGGTCGGCAACGAGGCCGTCGCGGAAACGGTCGCTCGGCACGTAGCCGACGCCTTTGGCCGCTACCGTCGCCGGGGAGTTCGCTTGCAGCGCTTCGCCATCGAGGGAGATCGTGCCGCGATCGGGCGAGATGAGGCCTGCGAGGCACTCGAACAGCTCGTCCTGGCCGTTGCCGGAAACGCCGGCGATGCCGAAGATCTCGCCGCCGGCGATGTCGAAAGACGCATTGTCCAGCACCGCCCTTTGCTCGCGCAGGTATGTGAGCCCGCGCACCGAAAGCACCGTCTCGCCGGGCGCTTTCGCATCTCGCGCGCGCGCCGGTGCCGCAACCGGGCGGCCCACCATCATGGTGGTGAGCTGGTCGCGGCTGACGTCCGAGGTTGAAACTGTTCCGACCAGTCTCCCCTTGCGCAGCACGCTGACCTGGTCGGACTGCATCACTTCCGCCATTTTGTGGCTGATCAGCACGACCGACAGGCTTTCGGTGGTGAGCCGCCGGACCGTCGCAAACAGCCGGCGCGATTCTTCAGGCGTGAGCACTGCCGTCGGTTCGTCCAGGATGAGCAGCCTGGCGCCGGTGTAGAGTGCCTTGACGATCTCCACCCATTGCTGCTCGCCGACGGAAAGATCGGCGACAGGCCGGTGCGGATCGAGCGAGATGCCGTAGGTGGAACAGATCGCCTCGATCCTTGAGAGAGCGTCGGCCCGGCCGAGCCGCCAGCCGGAGCCGGTGCCGACCGCCACATTCTCCAGCACAGTGAAGCCGGGAACAAGAACGAAATGCTGGTGCACCATGCCGATGCCGGCGCGGATGGCTTCGCCCGGCGAGCGCAGGTGGACGGTCTTGCCGTCCACCCGAATTTCGCCGGCGTCGGGCTGATAGAGCCCGTAAAGGCAGGACGACAGCGTCGACTTGCCGGCGCCATTCTCGCCCAGCAGGCAATGCAATTCGCCGGGCATCACGTCGAGCGAGACGTCGTCGTTGGCGAGAAGCGTAGCGAAACGCTTCGTCAGGTGCCGGACCGATAGGCGCGGTATCTGGCTCATCTCGGATCGGCGATCTCCCGCTTCAGTCCGATTTCGGCTCGTCCAATTTGAGCTCGATCTTCTTCTCGCCGCTCTGGATAGCTTTGGCCGTTTCAGCAGTAAGCGACTTGACGTCGTCGGGCATCTTGGCTTCCCATGCCGGATTGAGGGCAAGGTCGCCCGAGCCTTCTTGCCAAGTGAACCACTTCGCTTCCTTCGGCGCGTCGAACTTGGCGCCGGTGGTCTTTGCCTTCCACCACTCGTCGATGATCCAGTTGATGTGCGGATCCCATTTTACGATGGTCGAGGCGATGATCGACTTCGGTGCGACCTTCGACATGTCGACATAATTGCCGAAGCAGCCGATGCCGCGCTGCTCGCACACCTCGAAGGCGCCCGACATCTGGTAGATCATGTCCGCACCGGCGGCGATCTGCGCCGAGGTGGCCTCGTTCGATTTGGCCGGATCGAACCAGGACTGGATGAAGCTAATCTTCTGCTTCACCTTAGGGTTGACTTCCTTGGCACCGGCGAAGAAGGCGTTGATCTGGTCGTTGGTGTCTTCGGCCGGGAAGGTGGAGACAGCGCTGACGACATTTGACTTCGTAAGCTTGCCGGCCAGCTGCCCCATCACATAGGCAGGCTCGTGCGCATGGATGAATATCCAATAAGCGTTGCCACCGAGGCCGCGATTGCCCGAACCGCTCATGACGAACATCGTGTCGGGGAACTCGTCTTTCAGCTTTTCGATCGCATCGACATAGGCGGTATCGCCGAACAATATGTCGTACTCGCCCGTCTCCGCATAGGTGCGGAACACCTGCTCGGCATTGTCGTAGACGTTCTCGGTGTAGTTGATCTCGACGTCGAGGCCGTGCGGCTTGGCAGCGATGATCCGGTCCATGGAACTCACGAAGGAGGACTCCCACGGTGCTTCCTTGCCCGCGGAAAGAATGCCGGCGATCCTGAGCTTTGTCGGCTCCTCGGCCTGCGCGCGGCCGCCCGCCAACAATGTCGCGGCGACGAACGAAACCGCTACGAGAAATGTCTTCAGCATGGGTTTCTCCCTTTGTGTCGTGTTCCCGGCTTATGAGGCTTGTTTCAACGGATTGACTACTTTCAGGTTGACGCAGTCGATCAAGCCGAGATCGGTTATAGCGAAATCGGGAATCGCGGTGATCTGCAGTACGAACATGTACATGAAGGGCCATGGCAGCGTACAGCCAAGCGCGCGTGCCGCATCGTCGAGTTCCAGTTCCTTCTTCGCCATCTCTGAAGGCTCGAGGTCCGAGACGATGCCGCCGATCGGCAGCGGCAGGAACGACACGATGCGACCGCCGTCCGTCACCACCTGGCCGCCATTGTTCTCGACGATGTGGTTGATCGCCAATGCCATGTCGTCGGGGTTGGTACCGAGACAGACAATATTGTTGTCGTCGGGCGCCGCCGAGGTGGCGAGCGCGCCGGAGCGCAGCCCGAAGCCGGAGGCGAAGGCGACCGGCCGGTTGGAGGTGCGGCCATAGCGCTCGACGACGGTGAGATACTGCACGTCCTGCGACGGATCGGCCTCGACATAGCCGTCGCGCACCGGCAGCACGACATCGCGCTGCCTGCGTACGAAAATCTGTTCGGGCGTGACAGCGATCGTCAGCACTGGCGCCTTGTCGCCCGCGTTGGGCGCGCGCACCAAAAGGTCCTCGCGTGAAACGGGCGCAAGTTTGAACGTGTCGGTGACAAGAGCGCTGCGCGCCGGCGGCGCGAGATCGTCCATGAGCCTGCCATCGCGCGCGGCAAGCCTTCCCTTGGCGATGACGGTCGCAACGCGGAAATCTCCGATATCCTTGACCAGCAGGATGTCGGCGGCGAGCCCGGGCGAGATCGAGCCGACCTTCTGGCCGATGCGCAGCGCTTCGGCGCCGTTGATGGTCGCCATCTGGATGGCGGTGAGTGGCGGAACTCCCATCGCGACCGCCATGCGGATCATGTTGTCGAGATGGCCGCGGCCAAGGATGTCCGATGCGACCACGTCGTCGGTGCAGAAGCTGATGCGGTTTGTGGCACCTATCCCCATCTCGGTGACGATGCGCAGGTTCTCCTGGAGAAAATGCGAGATGGAGGACTCGCGAATGACGACATGCATGCCCTTGCGCAGCTTTTCCAGCATCTCGTCCGCGGTGTAGCTCTCGTGGTCGGAACGCACGCCGGCCTGCAGGTAACTGTTCAATCGATTGCCGCGACACATCGGCGAGCAGCCGAGGATCGGCAGGCGGCTCTTTTCGGCGATCTCCACCGCCTGCAGGACGTGCTCGTCCATCGTGTCGACGAATTCGCGCACCGTCTCCCATATGCCAATGCATTCCGGCCAGGAATGAGTGGCGCGATGATCGTCCGGTCCGAAATAGTAGCCGACATTGGAGCGCGGCAGCGTATAGGGCGTCTTGCACGGCGCACCCCAGAAGATCTTGAGGGGAGTTCCTTTCGCTTCATCAAGGAATTCGCGCGCGCCTTCGAGGCCGGACACCACGAGAATCTGGTCCAAGCCAGACACGATCGAAGTAGTGCCGAGCGGCACCACCGCCTTGGCGAAGCTGGTGACCGACATTTTGGAGCATTCAACGTGGAGGTGGCCGTCGATCAGGCCGGGGCAGAGGAAATGGCCGGTCGCATCGATCATCTCGGTCTCGGGCCCGCGATACTCCGAGACATGTCCGACAGCGACGATACGGTCCTTGTAGACGGCGACGTCGGCGGGATAGATCTCGCCCGACGCGACATTGACCAGGGTGCCGCCGGTGACGATGAGCGTTGCCTTGTACTCCGCGCGACCGGCGCGGATGAATTCGCGTAGATCGGACAACTTCATCTCCCGTTCATGCAATCTCGCGCGGCCGGGACCTAGCCTCGTCCTGCGCCAAAGCCCAGCTTGCGCGCTGTGATCCTGTCGTATTAGGGTTGTCCATGCAAACCTCAGCTTCTAGTCATTTCTGGACATAACGTTCAAATTGTTGGACGACCGATGGATTTTGAAGCAATTGACTATTTCATTAAGGTGGCTGAGGCGCAGTCGCTCTCGCACGCCGCGAAACTGTATGGGCTGCCCAAGTCTAGCCTGAGCCATAAGGTGCGCGCGTTGGAGGATTCGCTTGGTGTCGCGCTGTTTGTGCGCGACGGGCGGGAACTGCATCTGAGCGATGCCGGGGTCGAGTTCCTCGACCATGCCCAGCGTATCAAGGAAACCTGCGAAGGAGCGAAGGCGGCGATTGCCGAGGCGGGTCACGATATCGCCGGCACGCTGACGATAGGCTCGACCGGCGAGTTCGGCACCTCCTTCACCTCGGAGCTGCTGTTCGCCTTCCGCCAGCAGTTTCCGCAGGTACATGTCGACGTGATCTTCCTTTCGCTCGGCTATTTCCTTGCGCCGGAGAAGCACCAGCCCTTCGACGGCATATTCCATTGGGGCGAGCCCGCGAACTCCGACTACATTGCGCGCAAGCTCGGCGAAGCGTCGTTCTGCCTCTATGCCAGCCCGCGCTACATTGAAAACTTCGGGGAACCGGCGATGCCCGCGGACCTGGCCGGTCACGGCGCCGTCGCCTTCCGCCAGCCAAGGGGCGTGCAATCCTGGCATCTCGAGCGCGGCGGGGAAACGGTCGACTTCATACCCACGGCCCAGTGCATGGCGAACGACTACTGGATGCTGAAATACTTCGCCGTCGCCGGCGAGGGTATCGTTTATCTGCCAGCCTTCTTTACCGAGATCGAGTGCATGAACGGCGACCTGGTGCCAGTACTGCCGGAGTGGCACTCGCCCCTGGTCCCGATAAACCTGCTTTATATGCGACGCCGTTATGTGTCGCGCAAGTTCGCCGCCTTTCTGGATTTCTGCCTGGACTATTATCGGCAGCGCGCCGCTTACAGTTCACCCAGGTATTGCGTCGAGGTCGTGCGGCCCTTTGGGGGCCAACGCCCCGGAGGAGAAAGTAACAGATGATCAAGGCGTGGGTCCGAAATGCGCGCCGCAGTTGGTTGATGTCGCCATGGGCGCACCGCCCGCTGGTATGGTGATCCGGAACGTGCGCTGGGCGAATGTTCATTCGGGTGAGATCATCCTCGCAAAAACCACGACCAGCCGGTTGGGAAGGCGCGAAATCGCCGCCGCCTAGCGGAGGCAGGGAAGGGCGTATTGTCTTGCTCCAAAAATGCCCTCGCGGGAATTTGCTCCGGTCACCGCAATGACAAAGATCAGCCAATTGACTTTTGCTCGCGGGGCCGCATCAAGACGCAATATTTTTGCGCGAAATATTCCGGACTGACGGCAAAGCAACGATGACCAACCGTACGTTTCTTATATCCAATTGACGCCAACCAAGAATAAATTAATATCCGGCTGGGGCGTGTCTTTGGGGAGGGTTGGATGAGCAATGTGCAAAGGGTAACTCCAGTTCTAGAACAAGCAATCGCTGCACTTCTAAACAGGGCCGAGTATGACGACACCGTTTCGATCAAAGCGGCACTGAAGGAAATTAGGCGGACTGCGCCTTATTTGGCCGCATCCGACGAAGAGCTAACCGAAGCGATTATCGAAGTATCTGCTGTCATGGGCCTGTCTCAATGAGCGGCATTGCGTATCCTGGCGATTTGGCTTTGTTGAAGCAGGTCTTGATCGTGTCTGCGCCGAGGCAGGTATCTCCGTTAGTAGCATGCAGGCGGAGCGCCTGAGCGTGAGCGCAATGGCACTCTTCTAGGGTAGGACGGCGAGTTCGACGAGGCGCCTTCTTTATGAACGCCTTCGGCTTGTTGCCCGCTCCCTGCCGAGATGGGATTGAACGTGACCTCCGATCGCCAGGGAATTCTAGCGGGCATTTCGCTCGATACGAAATCCTCGCGTCAATACAGAAGGGGCTGTTCCCCCGTTGCACTGCAGCGCGAGATCGGGCCGACTTTTTTGTTGCTGATGTGCCAAATGAACTTTGCGCGGGGCGCGAACGGACTTTTGCCCTCTAATCCAGCTCCATGGCACCCATTGGCTGCTGCCTAGGAAGGAGAGATGCTACGCCGCTCCTGGTTAAAGGTCGAGCGTGCCGGCTGTTCGTTTTCAACCTCCGCATCATGGCGCGTACGCCCTCACAGGAACAATATCGCCAGGCGAATGAGCATCCGCTGCCGCAGCCCTTCCGGCTGAGCACTTTCCGCTAGTTCCAGACCAACCCGGTAGCGCGTTATATTCCGACTCATGGCACTCCATTGGTTCAACCCTCCAGTATTTGTGAAGACCGACCGACCCGGGGTCACCTACGGCGTCAATCACGTCGAGGGTGCTGCCGACGAACTCATGAAGTGGCCTAAGAGGGGACCTAAGTGGAAGCTGGCGCTGCAGTCCTGCATAGATGGGTTTGAGGGCAGGGTGTCGCCTCAGGAGGTCCGCATGGCCTTCGAGGCCGCTGCCAGGGAGGAGGGCATGCTCCGCTCCTCTGGATAGGCTTGATATGCTCGCTGATCTCAACTTCCCACCATGTCGCGTGTCCCTAAATGGGAGCACTATCGCCCAGGGAAAATGAACATAGCAGGCCGTTCAAACGTTCAGGTAGCGACTCGCTCCTGCGCTGAAAGAGCAATCGAGAACTCCCCTATTCGTTTCGGTCGATACGTACCGTCCTGTGCGATCACGGCTTTGTTCATGACGATGATACGGTCCGAAACCGCCAGCGCCTCTTCCTGGTCATGCGTGACATAGACCACCGTCAGCCCGAGCTTGGTCTGGATTTCCCTGATCTCCTCGCGCACGTGTCGACGTAGCTTGGCGTCGAGATTTGAGAGCGGCTCGTCGAACAGCAGCACTTGCGGTTCGAGCACCAGCGCCCGCGCCACCGCCACGCGCTGCTGCTGGCCGCCAGACAATTCGCTGGGCAGGCGCGCCTCGAAACCGGTCAGGCCGACCATTTCCAGCCCGGCACGGGCACGCGACGCAGCCTCCTTCTTGTCATGGCCGGAGAAGCGCAAGCCGTAGGAGACGTTCTCCATCACCGTCATATGCGGGAACAGCGCATAGGATTGGAAAACCATGGACACGTCGCGGTCGGTAGCGGGCAGGCGCGTGACGTCTTTGCCGCCGATCAGAATGCGGCCGCTGGAAGGCATTTCGAGTCCGGCGATCATGCGCAACGTCGTCGTCTTGCCGCAGCCGGAGGGCCCGAGAAGCGTCACCAGCTTGCCGGCTTCGATCGCAAGCGAGATGTCGTCGACCGCCGCCGTGCTGGCGCCCGGATATGTCTTGGTGACATGGTCGAAGGTCACCGAGGCGGCGTTGCCGCGAATTTCGGCCATCACCCAGCTCCTGCTATCGTCGTCGGGCCGCCTGCCGTTCCGGGCAGGCTGACATTGGTGCGCACGCTCCAGCCGTCGCCCGGCTGGATGCCGCGCCGGCCGATATTGCGGCTGCCGACAACCAGCTGCATCAGGCCGATCACCATCAACATGACGACGATAAGCACCGTCGAATAGGCGATGGCGATGCCGTATTCATTGTTCTCGACACGTCCCACGATGTAGCTGGTCGAAAGATCGTAGCGCGCGCTGACCAGGAAAATGACGGCGCTGATCGCGGTCATGGCGCGCACGAAGGAATAGACGAGCGCCGCCAGCATTGCCGATCTCAGCAAAGGCAGGATGACGCGTCTGAAGGTCTGCCACGAGTTGGCGCCAAGCGTCAGCGAGGATTCATCCAGGCTGCGGTCGATCTGCGACATCGAGGCGACGCCGGCGCGCACGCCCACCGGCATGTTGCGGAAGATGAACGACAATACGAGGATGATGCCGGTCCCGGTCAGTTCGATCGGCGGCACGTTGAAGGCAATGATGTAGCTGACGCCGATTACGGTTCCCGGAATCGCGAACGAGAGCATGGTCGCGAATTCGAAGGCATTCTTGCCGCGGAAATTCTGGCGGACCAGAAGGTAGGCGGTCAGAAGCCCTATTCCGGCCGTCAGCGGCGCCGATATCAGCGCGATCTCCATGGTCGTCCAGAAGGAGCTCCATGCCGAGCCCGACCAGTGGATGCCGAACTCATTCCAGCCGACGGAAAACGCCTTCCTGTAGTGCTCCAATGTGAGGCTCTGGTCGACCCCCCAGAGCTTGACGAAGCTGCCGTAGAAGATCACCGCGTAGACCAGCACCGTGAAGGCCGTCCACAGTCCGGCGATGACATAGAGCGCGTATGTCAGCCCGCCCGGCAGGCGCGGATGGACGCCGGCGTCGCCCTTGCCGGTGACGGTGGTGTAAGGGCGCCTGCCGATCCAGAAGCGCTGGGCATAAAATGCGCCGAGCGTGAAGGCCAGCAGCACCAGCGCCAGGATCGCGGCAAGTGCCGCATCGTTCTGCGCGCCGACGATGGCGAAGAAGATTTCCGTCGACAGCACGTCGTAATTGCCGCTCAGCACCAGCGGATTGCCGAAATCGGCCATGCTCTCGATGAAGCCGAGCAGAAAGGCGTTGGCCAGGCCCGGCCGCATCAGCGGCAGGGATACGGTCCAAAAGGTCTGCCAGCGGCTGGCTCGGAGCGTCTGCGAGGCCTCTTCCATGGACGGGCTGACGCCTTCGACGACGCCGATCAGCACCAGGAAAGCAATCGGCGTGAAGGCGAGGACCTGGGCGATGAGCAGGCCGGGAAGTCCATATACCCACCGTGTCGGCTGAATGCCGAAGACGCCGGCGACGCTCTGCGTCACCGCGCCCGACAGTCCGAACAACAGGATGATGGCGAGACCGATGACAAAAGCCGGCGTGATGATCGGCAACACGGTCAGCGCGCGCAGCAGCTTGCTAAAGCGGAAACCGGTACGGGTCACGACCAGCGCGAACACCAGCCCCAGAAACATGGTCAGCAGGCCGACGAGCACGGCCAGCAGCAGCGAATTCCAGGCCACGCCGCAGCGGCTGCCGTCGGCAAGACAAGCCAGGCTCCACAGCCGCGAACTGAACAGTTTGGCCAGGAACGCGACAGGCGAGTAGCCGCCATCGTCGGTCTGCATGGCATTGGCCAGCATCATCAGGATCGGCATGAAGATGAAAATGGCAACCATGGCGACGACAAAGCCGATCGAGCCGACGACGAAGACGTCACCAGAGATGGCGCCGCGCGCGGCAACACCCAGGGTGAAAAGGCACAGAAAGGCACCGCTGACCAGCAAGGCGCCGTAGCCCATGCCGAATTGGCGGTCACCAAGTTCGCCGAACAGGCTGGTGAGCCAGCCGAACTGCCAGCCGCGCAGCCCGATGGCGAAGCCCTGGAACAACAGCCAGCCAAATCCGGCGGCGCCGACAATGATCAGCAGTCGGCTGAAAAACGGATCGGATTTGGTGCGCCCCCACAGAAGCAGCGGCACCGCCAGCAGCAAGCCGAGCGGCGCCAGCCACAGTTTCTCGCCCTTGAGGGCCAGAATCAGGGCCGGCGCGAACTCGCTGTCGGACGGGTAACCGTCGAACAGCCAGGAAAAGCCGAAGAACCCGTCCTCGATGCCGTACCAAGGCAGCACGGCAAACCCCAGCCATCCGACCGCCATCCAAAGGAGGGCGACCGGTTCAATGGGCCAGCGGGTTTCGCGGAAGCGCATCTGCTATTGCGGCAGCGATGCGACCTCCTCGTCCCATTTTTTCAGCAGCCGCTTGCGCTCTTCACTCGAGCCATACTTCTTGAAGTCATAGTCGATCAGCTTGATGGTGGAGAGGTCGGGCGCCTTGTCGGAGGTTTTTGCCGCCTTGTTCGACGGAACCTGGAACGACCCCGCCTTTTGCGCCATGGACTGGACGTCGGCCTCGAGCGCCCAGTCATAGAATTTTTTCGCAGCCTCCAGGTTCCGCGCCCCCTTGATGATCGATTCCGAGCCGATCTCGTAGCCGGTTCCCTCGCAGGGAGTGACCGGAACGATCGGGAAACCTGCGACGACCTGCGACACGGCGTCGTGGATGAAGACGATGCCGATGGTGGTCTCGCCGAGACCGGCGGCCTTGATCGGCGCCGAGCCCGACTTGGTGTACTGGTTAACGTTCTTGTGCAGGGCTTTCATGTATTCGAAACCCTTGTCCTCGCCAAACAGCTGAACGATGGTCGCCAGCATATTGTATGCGGTCCCCGAGGAATTGGGGTTGGCGACCTGGATGTGCCCCTTGTATTCGGGCTTGATCAGATCGGCCCAGCATTTCGGTTCGGGAAGATTGCTCTTGGCCAGCAGATCCTTGTTGTAGCCGAAGCCCAACGCACCCGAATAGATGCCGACCGTGCGGTAGCCGGACGTTTCCGCCTGCTTGATCGCCCAGGGCTGCAACTGGTCGAGCAGCGGCGATTTGTATTCCACTGTCAGGCCCTCCTCGGCCGCCTGCAGATGCGGATCGCCGGTGCCGCCCCACCAGATGTCTCCCTTTGGATTGGCGGCCTCGGCGCGCAGTTGCGCATAGATTTCGCCAGCGCTCTTGCGGGTCATATTGACGGTGATGCCGGTCTTTTCCTCGAACGCCCGCGCCGTCTGCTGGCACCAGACCTCGTCAACGCCGCAATACATGGTCAGGCTTTCGGCGGACGCCGATGACGACGCGGCCCACATACCGGCGACGAGGATGCCGGCGCCGAGAATTGCCCTTTTTAGCATGTTGAAATTCCTCCCTAAGTTATTTGCCGAGTTATGAAACCCAGATACGCGGAAAATTCAAGTTGGAAGGGTGCGGTGGCGTTGTCGGGATTAAAATGAGACCTTGTGATCGCGCCCGGGTGTTCGGGATGGTGCAATGTTTCCCTCCAACGTTTGGCGATAGGCTGCGCTCGGTTCTGCGTGCAGAACTTGACTGCTTTTGGAGCAAGACGCTGGCGGCCTACAAAGCGGCGGTCGAGCAACCACCAGAGGAGTCATCATGAGCACACGTGCAGCAGACACGTCCGTCAAACGGCCCATCGTGGTCGAGGCGCCGATCGCGCGCGCTCTACACAACATGCTCGGTTGAGATCGCCGAGACGGTGCTCGAGCCCAAGACCGGTGGCTACCTCTATGACCGCGGCACAGACGGCAGCGTGTGCCGCTGGGCACGCGTGCTGGCCTACGATCCACCCAACCGACTGCTCCTCAGCTGGAACAACAGCCGCAATGGCAGATCGAAAGCGACCGCGAAAGACCAGCGAATGGGAAGCGCGGTTCACTGCCGAGACAGAGCACCGGATCCGCATCGAGATCGAGCGCCGAAAGCTGGCGCGCCATAGCAAAAGCTGGGAAAGCGTTCGCGACGGCGTTGCCGGCGACCAAGGTTGGCCGCTGTACTTGCCGCGGTTTGCTGATCTGGTGGCGCGTCAAGCCTAAGGTGCGCATGTCAATCGCGGGGAACAGGGAACCTGAACGGAGGTGCGGTGAGTGCCAGGCCCACATCTCTCGAAGCTCGCAGCTGCGTTGAGGCGATCGGTGGGTGACTGGCGGTCGCCGCCGGGTTAGCAAGTCTCAATTTGCGTCCGGGGCTGCCGACTCGCTTTGCATCGTCACATTCGTGCGAGGGGCGCTGCCTGGCACGCAATCAGACCACAGCGCTGGAATGTTTTTGGGGGAGACGACACCGAAGCGGAGCTAATCCGAACGCACGGATTCATTCCCGATGACGCGCCCTGGCCAGCCTGCCGAGCTCGCGGCCACCTCTTCTGGCCTCGGACGGCGCCAGCTATACGACCGGCGCCCTCTACGACGTCACTGGCGGAAGGCCGATGCTTTAATGAATTTGTCCCGGGGGAGAACGGAAGGTCGCTTGTCGGGATCGCGCTCTGGTCGCTCGCGCAGCCGTTGCGACGATAGCTTCGCCTACGTTGCTTTCCTGACTTGAAGGGTCATTCGGCCGCTCGGGCGATCAACGCGACAAGCCAAGTTCTTTGCGGCCGTTGCCCAGCAACGGGACGCGGAGCAGGCCGACCGCGTTTCACAACGAGGCGGTGATATTGGAGGTATGAAATGCCAGCCAAATCCAAGGCCCAGCAGATGGCGGCAGGCGCCGCCCTTGCGGCCAAACGCGGTGAAAAGAAGAAGAGCGAGTTGAAGGGTGCGTCCAAGTCGATGGTCAGGTCGATGAGCGAGAAGGAACTTCACAAAATGGCGTCGACCAAGCGCAAGGGCAAAGCCGAACATGCGTCCAAATCGTGAGTAGATGGCCGGATGGGCGGCACGGCAAGCGTCCTCATCGTCTTCCACCTCCGTTCCGATCAGATCAGATGCCTCCTGCTCGTTCGGCGTAGCGCCGCAGAAGCATCACAAAGCCCATGTTCCGCGAACGGATCCGGAAAATCTGCTTCCATGCCGAAACTCCTTCCTTTTCGAGACTGGTCGTGAGCTAATAGAACCCACCAAGACCGCCGATCTCGTATGACCCGACGGGCAGCGGCAATCTCCGTGTTACCAACGTATCACGACGACCTTCTCGGCCCCGTTGCCGAGTTCGACAGCTTCGGTGCCCTCTGGCTTGCGGCCTTGGATCTTGGCATCGTCGATGGATTCAACGACGGCAACGTTGACCCCGAAGGCCTCATCGATTTCGGCGACACAGACCAAGGTATCCGGTGGCAGGTCCTTCACTCGGTCCAACAACTCGCGAAGCTTCATGGCGGACCTCCTTGGCGACATCTGGATAACAGGAGCGTTATCCTTTTCGGCCGTGCATTCGGAACCCTCTCGGTTGAGAAAGGTTCCCCGGTCGCACTGCGCACGTCCCTTGTTTGCAACGCTGCCAGCGCAATTTCCTATTGATCATTTATCCACCCGCCGCCGAGCAGATTCTGGGGCAAGCCAGGTCTGTCGACCTAGCCGAACGCCGCAGGACATATGAGGCAGGCGGCTGGACCGGCTTTGATCCGGACGCTGTCGACTATGTCTCCGACGAGATCGAGCGTGATAACGCTCCTAGAGGCAATCGGCCCTGATTAGCTGACCTATCCCGGGCGGCGGGCACTGCCCGGCAGGGTTTCGGGATCGGGCTGCAAAAACAGAGTGACTTTGGCCGGTTCTGTCGCAAATCATGAATGTGGTCACAAGGAGAGGCTTCTGCGCTATCGTTCAGGCGGCAAGGATCTCGAACTGCTCGGCGATTGAAGGGACGTGGATTGTAGGCGAACCTCGCCTGCTGTTTGCGTTTTCGACAGAACCATGTTGAAATATCTTTTGATACATCTCTAAGTTCCATAAGATAGATTACGCGACATTTACCGGTTAAAATTAATATTTCTCAATTATACAAGGTATGCATGGTCCGTGTCTAAAGTCTTCGACAGTCACATGTGGGGAATTATATCAAGCGCCGTGACAGTCACTCCTACTCCAAGTCTCTATACGACAGATCGATATTACTTACCATCACCTAACCGCCCGACAAAACTGGACGGAAGACTCTGAACGCTTCTAAAACGCCGGTATCGGCGCCCCCGGTCAGACCATATCGGCCTTCGCTCGCCTGCACTCTCGGCGCACTCACTTGTGCGGCATGCAATAGACTCCCTCGGATTCCATCAGCACCGCGCCGCCCTTCAACTCGCTCAGCGCGCCGACCCACGCTTCCGAATAAGTGCGGCTGGCATCCACGGCCGTCAGCCAAAGAACGCGATTGTCGGCCAGTTCGACTTTAACTTCCTGCTGCAAGGGGCTTGCCTGCACGGTCTGTTGATAGTGGCGTTTGATCCTGACATTGCTGGCCGGGAACTCAGCCTCGTTGCTGCCGTAGTTCAGCACAAATCCAGTGTGGTCCTCTGTCACTGAGCAACTGCCACCACGCTCACACATAATTTTGGCAGCGGTCTTGCAGTCCCATTTCAGTGAAGCGGGCCACATAGGATTGTCCACGCTTGATCGCGGCTTGTCGCTCTGACCAGCCGCCGTCACCACTGCGCCTGTGTTCATAATCATAGTGGACAGCAGAAGCGCCTTGAACACTACAAACCTCCCTGAATTGTGGCCCTCATAGTCCTCGTCCTACGTGATGGCCTGGCTTATGGCATGTTGAGATTGAACCAGCTTTTCTGGTGTATGCCGTTCGCGTCGTCATACTCGATGAACCAGGGCTTTTCGCGCATCGGCCGAGAGATGGTATAGTATGTGGAGCCGTCACCCGCGAAAGACCTTCTATCGCTACTGGTAGTCTGGATTTTTGCCCGCACAAGTTTACCCTCGATCTCGATCTGGGCCTGTCGAGATCCGTTATCATGGTCTCGGCCGAAGCGGCTGTTCGTAAAAGTGACGGGCAGCGAGAGCCTGTCGGCGCTGATGCGGCAGATGTCCCGTTCTTGCCCCATTCCTGGCCGATCGGAATCGTAGCTGCCGACTGCTTGCCAGCCAGATGGACAATCCTCATACTTCTCGAATCTAGCGGCGCTGGAGTTGGCTTGCGGACAGGTCGGCCAGTTGAAACCCGGAGCTTTCATCGCCGCAATCAACTTGTAGATTGGCGGGTGGCAAGAAGGAGTGCCCTGCCACTCACCGGACAGACAGAGGAGCACCTGACAGCCCCATTCCGATGCCTGTGATTGGGATGGGAGAGCCCCGCCCGCGACGGCGGCGGCACTCACCAAAAAATATTTCAGCATGGTCATAGCCTTTTCCTCGTTGCGATTTTGACACTTTACTATGGATCACTCGCTCGAAAAAGGACAGATCAAGAAGGCAAGTTTGTGCGATTACATCGATTTATGAAACGAGACGATACGGGCGTAGTCGACAACCCATTGCGCGCCAACATTGCGACCGTGCTGGAGCGGGAGAGAGCCAAGCGAGGCCTATCCCATATGCACATGGCCGAGCTGTTCCGCAGCCTTGAAGGCGAAGGGCTCGCTTACCGAACCTACATCCAGACAGTGCGGCAGAAAAATAATGTCACATTGACGACGCTGCAGATCATGGCAAACGGCCTGCAAGTGTCTGTCGCGGAACTGCTCTCCGGCGGGAAAAAACTTCCCGAATGGGCGCATCAGCTGGACGAAACTGCTTTCCGCAAGCGCCTTGCGCACATCATCGACATGGAGCGGCAACGACGTACTTTGCACCGCTATGAGATGGCGAAGCTGATCGGAGTGGCGGAGGCGACATTCATGAAACTGGAGCGCGCGAGCGGCAACATCAGCGTGGACACAATTGCCGCGATCGCCAAGGCGTTGAAACTTGACCCACAGACGTTCCTATTTTGGGATAAGGTCCCGCCAACCTGATCTACGTGGAATTGATGCAGCCGGACGCGCAGGCACGCCTAACAGAGAATTTGCTGGTGAACTGATCGGCCAACGCCACATTCATGCTCGCCGGACCGACTTTTCAGCACACGACAGAAACCGCTTCAAGCTCAAACCGGCCCACAAAATGTAAGGCGGCATGGCGAGCGAATAGTGACCACAGTTTAATTCCAAAATATTTGGCCTAGCCCCGGCGTCCTTCAGCCTCTGCATGAACCTCTCCGATAGCTCTGGCAACACCACTTTGTCTCTCTTAGCCAACACAACATGGAGATCGAGATCAGGCCGTGCCAAACTATGCGCGTAATTCTCCAAGTTAAGTGGACCCCAGGCCCTTCTGAGATCGGTCAGCTCAATCTCAGGCTCAAGGCTATCGCGTATCGATCGTGTCGCGCGGCCCGTCCAAACCATATCCGCTAAACTCCCCGCCGTCAGAAACAACGAGGCTTTTGACACAGCCAAGTCGTGTGCCGCGACTATGGCCGCAACCCAGGAACCTAAGCTCATTCCGAGAACCGAAATCTCTCGATAGCCTTCGCTTTTCAACCAACGTATGAGTTTTCGCCCATCCAACACTGCCTGCCTTACAGATTGGATCGTCCGACCGAGATTAGGGCTAAGCATATAGTCGGCGTGCACGGAGCCGGGACGGCTGCGTTCGAAGTGATAAGGCATAGCAATCTCGACAACCGTGATGCCACGCTGCGAGAAAAAGTTGGCAATCTGACGATTCCGAGCGCTTGCGTTCCAATGGTGAAAAATCACCATCGCCTGATCGAACGGCCCGCTTTCTGTGATTTTCGCCGAGACGACATTGTTCTGTTCGATATCAGTAGAAATGTCCGATGGAAATTTGAGCCACCCATCTAGCCTTTCAAAACCCTGATCACTCACACTCGGCTCATCGAAAAAGGCTGGATCACCCTCGGCTTGGTCCGCAAGGACACAGAATTCCTCGATACTTGTTATCTTCTTCGCACCTGGAAAGGCGCGTTCCGCGTCAAGGACGAAATCCGTTGGTTTCTTCCCTTCCTCACCGCGAAGGGCCCGGCGTTCGTCCCAACGATCGAGCCAACTATGAAACACTCTGATTGTTTCCTAACTCGCTCGCTCGCCAGCGGCCTAATCCTGGATCGAACAGGCCGTATAGTGCGACTAGCACTGAAATGGCCAGAAGGATCGAAAAGCCGGCAAACGCGTCGATCAACAGGTAGCTGACAACAAGTAACGCCACGACCGCCGACATCTTCCACAAAGGCGCATGAAATCGACCTCCGACACCTAATCTTATGGAGCCATATAGAAATACAAAACAGGTCGCAATAACGATAAGAAGGCTGCTGTAATGCGTCGGCATACGATAGCGGAACCCGGTGCTCACATCATCGCGACCTTGGAACATCGAAGACATATCGCCGACCAACCACGACACAATATTCTCACCACTGGATGCCAGATAAGAGCTTTGGACCTTCATCCATATGGCGACCAGAACCCCCAAAACAGTGCACCGAAAAACCCCACGCATCACTGTGAGGCCGGCTTCATTGAGCTCTTGCTGATGATCAACATGCGACAGCTTCTTCAATCCGTCTCCAATTCTCCAAAGATCATGAACAACCGTATAGAGCAAAATGAGACCTGCGAAGAAAAGATAAAACACCAGGCACATGTATAGGTAAGCGATCCCCGTAAAAACGATTGTTTCGGGGACAGATATGACCTCAGGACGCACCAGAGCTATTTTTCCCCAATCCACAGCATAGTTGCCACCGCCCTTCATCAACGGGATCAAGGACACGCCGATCCATTGAAAAAGACCCGCAAACAGCAAGCAAATCAAAAAAACTGACCAATATGTGTAGGAGGAAGCGTCAACGTTGCGCAACCAGGCGTCTTCGCTGTCCACCTGATCGCCCTGCACTGCAAGCTTTCTGCGCCCCTCACTTTTCCAGAAGACCAGCAACTCTATAACGAAGAAGAAAAACAGCGGTAAGAACACCATGAAGTCGAGTGTCCAATTTGCGGCCCAAAGGAATCCAACCTGCTTAACGAGCCCGTCCGCTCGCTCGTAGGTGACGTTGTGGATACCAATGATGTACGACAAAAAGCCGAGGGCGGTCATGCCGGCAAACACCGACGCCGGTAAATTCAGGGGAGATCCGTGACTAAAAAACGCCTCCGATTTCCTCGCCAAATTAAAACGTCGCCTCGGCCCCTTGGCGTCAGTATCCCGTGTCAGCTCTGCCGGGAAGTCCGTCTCGAAGGTCGCAGTCAGTGCCGTATCTGGAATCTCCTGTGCAACGCTGCTTCCGGCTCTCTTCCATTCTCGTCTCTTGGCCGATAATCGCGATTGCGCCGCACTAAGCTCCATCTGCCATTCGCTAGTTGCGACCGGATCATCACATCCAAAAATCCTCGCCAGCCAACGAATGTTGGCAGTGCTAATTCCCTTCTCGTTCTCTTGAAACCAAAGCTGCACCGTCCGCAGATCGACCCCAACCTGGTTGGAATGAATCTGTGAAATCGCCTCTGCGAGAAGCTCGGGCGTCCATGGGCCTGCAGGAAACCCGTCTTTGCCCAAAGGCCGACCCGCACCCGCCGCCGCCAGTCGTTTGAATAATTCTTTGAAATCACTCCCGTCTCTCGGCGGAGGGAGAAATATTTTTCCGTTCCTAAACAATGACTTACAGGCTCTATTTTCGTCCCATTTCGCTAGGCTTCGTATTCTATCGTGCCTTCGTCTTCAATCAACGTTTTTGTCAACCCGATTTTGGTCGGTACGGGAGAAGATCGAATGACGGGCGACCCGCTGGAGAGGCTGAACACGGTTGTTGCGTGGGAGATGTTTCGCAAACCGCCGGCCAAGGCACTGAACTGCCCGGGTCGGGCGCAGGGCGGGCGCCCACGGCGCACCTTCGGGCAGTTCCATGGTCTTCTGGATGCCGGCGACAGGGTCGACGCGGGTTGCTGGCAAGCACCATGCCGAAGGCAGTAGCACGGCAACCGGACATGCTCCCGAACCCGCGCCCGTGTCGAGCATCCTTTCGCCGAGCAGAATGACCGCATGGGACTGTTCATCCGCACCATCGGCCGGTCGCGCCCGCGCCAGGGCCAAAATCGGCATGGGCAAATCTCGCCTACAATCTGAAACGTTTTGTCTGGAGGCAGGGGCGGAGTGTGCCCGCATGAGCGAAAAGCAGAGGAAGCCAGGGCTTCGGGAGCCTGAGAAGCAGAGGGATGAACCCATCCCCTATTTTTCTCGCCTCCCCAGGTATCATTTACGAATTGTCATGCGCGTGGAGCCGGTCGATGCCCATTCAAGTGGTCTGTAACAACGGAGTGATGGAAGAGCCCGATGCGGTCGCGAATCTGCTCGCGGCGCATCGTCATGCAGTCGCCATGGTTGAACGTCTCGGCAAGCGATGGCTGAGGGCCGAAGGGCCGGACGCGACTCTGATCGGCCGGCGATTGGATTCGGTCATGGCGGAGGAGGCTATCGCGCGTCGGCGCGCGGCCGCTGCGCCGGTGGCCGATGTCGTTGAGATGAAAATGAAGGCAGCTTATTTCCGGCGGTTGTTGGGGAACGACTGGTGCGAGGTTGATGTCGACGATTTTCGCGCGTTGCTCGGTTCTTTTGCGAAACTGCAGTCCTAGGAGAAGAGCGCTGAAATCCATGAGGCCACGGTATTCCAGGCCGCATAGATTCCTGCCGGCACCAAGATGATCGCGATGAGAGCGACAGCATCGCCGATGGCGCCGTCAGTGCGTCCTTCCACGGGATAGTAATATCTGTGCGCATCATCGTCGTGCTTCATTGTTGTCTCTCCGAACGCTTGTTTAGCAGCAGCTGCACAGGATGCTGAAACGTCGTGCCCCACAAACCCGCACGTTTCATCTTAGCGTTGATTTCCGCGACGAGGTAGTTCTCATTGACGGCTTTGCCCTTTGCTGTCGTTGCGGCAAACGCGTATCCGGTCGCTATGAGCGCTGTGCCGACGTCGATTGTTTCGCCATTCAGCTGCGCACCGCACACGACAAAAACCGCCTTGTCCAGCGCGTAGCCGATTGGCTGGCATGTAACCGCCGCGCTATCGAACAGCGCAGCAAGGTGCGCCAGCGAGGTGTTCCCGCAATCGATTTTGTTCCCATTTGGCTCTTCAGCTGACGTGCCTCGAAGACATGACTGGACGCCATAGAGGCGGAAAAGGTGATCTCCGTCACGCCAGGTATCTCCGGTCAGCAGTTGAGCCGATTTCGATACTACGAAGGGCGTTGGCACGGCAGACTCGGATGCATCCTGGGCCTGTGCCGATGCGCACAAACCAAATGCGGCCAGCACTGCGAAGCTCGCCTGTTTCATTCCTGGAACTGTCCACCGAGGTCGGCGGAATGCTCGAGATCGGGGCGCAGCGACTTGCCGTCCTTGTTACGTCCGATCGCCGCCATGTCGAAAAAAACCATTTCGTCATCGTCGTAGGCGACGTTGTACGGGTCGTTTGCGTTGCCCGCACCCACGAGAGAGAAACACGACACGGCGTCGGGTTCACCCTTCTTGCTTTGCAGCACAAGCGTTTTGCAAAGCACGACAGATGCACGATCGTTGTAGATTCGTTCTTCATAGTCCTGCGCGGCCTTCGTGCAGTCCCATTGCTGCGTCTTGTACGCAATCTTCGGTTTTGGGCAGGCCGCAAGGCCGCGCAGTCGATACGTCACGTCGTTAATGACGCGCTCGGTCGCCGACGGCACCTTGACCGGCAAGACGAGGGTCGCCGCATCGCGCTGAAAGAGCGCGCCTTTCGCATCGTAGCGCTCATAGACGAACACCTTTTCGCCCGGCTTCGCAAACTGGAGCAGGTAGTGCTCCGAGGGTTGCGCGAAGGCGCTCGGGGCGTCGGCGCCGGAAGCATAAGCCGCGGTGCCCTGGAGCAGCAATACCGTGCAAAGGGCCGTCTGTTTCATCGAAATCCGTCCTCGCGGTGCATATCGTGTTGACACTTTACTAGGGATACGTGTAGCCATAGTAAAGTGTCAAATTTTGGCGACAGTATGAACACTCGATTCGCTCTCCTGCTAACCCTGTGTGGCGCCACGATCCCGTTCAATGCCCTCGGCCAGGACATGGCATCAGACCGCGTGGCAGTCGCCTTTGCAACGCCGGCGCAAGCCCTTGCCGCGGTCGGGGCGCAAACGCCGGGAGCGTGTAAGACCGTAAATCGTGCTGAGGTCTCTCAACTTGTGCGTTCAATCGCGCAAGAGGAAGGGTTCGACGCCGATCTGGCCGAGGCAATTGCATGGGCCGAAAGCGATCTCGGCGCCAGTCAGGGTCCCTCGAAGGCCGGAGCCCTGGGGATCATGCAGTTGATGCCGGGCACGGCGGCCGATCTCGGCGTGAGCGACCGTTGCGATACAAAGGCAAATGTCCGTGCTGGCTTGCGCTATCTGAAGTCACTCTATGGCGAGTTCCGGGATCCGCTCCTGATGCTGGCGGCTTATAACGCCGGGCCAAACAGCGTCTACAAGGCGCAGGGCATTCCGGTGAATCCGGAGACGGCCGAATACATCGTGAAAATACTCAACCGCTGGAAGTTCGGCGGTGTCCTGAAGAAGTCCGCCCTGACCAAATCCGAAACGCTCGCGGCCGCAACGGCAGCAAACGAGGAAGCTTGGCAGGATGGTCATGTCATGGATTTCGGCAACTGAAGGGAGCCAAGGGTGGAATACAGGAAAGCGGGCAAATTTGCCCTGAAACTGGCCTTGGCCTCGGCGGTCGGAATAGCTCTCGCGCCAGCCACTGCATATGCGCAGTCGGCGGCACCAGTCGAAAATGTGCTGGAGTGGTTCGTCGGAGTTCTGCAGGGTAACATAGCGCGCTCATTCGCCATCATCGCGGTCTGTTTTCTCGGCTTCCTCGCTATGACGGGCCGGCTGGCGTGGATGATGGCTTTCTCCATCATCATCGGCATCGCTCTGATCTTCGGCGCAGCCCAGCTTGTGGATGCCGTTCGCGCGACCGCCGGAGGCAGCTGAGACATGGACGACGAGGAGGTCTATGTCGAGCCGGTCAGCCTGCCACTGACACGCCCCCCGATGAAATGGGGGGTGCGCTATGAAGTTTTTGCCCTGAACGGCATCCTGGCGGTGATCGGTTTTATCGCCACTAGCAGCTTCATGCTCGGTCTTGGCGTGTTCGGGGTGGTGCATCTGGTCAGCGCATATCTGTGCCAGCGCGACCCCTACATGTTTCATATTTTCGAGCGGCGCGTCTCCAAGCGCGGAGCGGTGGCGAACCTTACTTTCTGGGGGGCGAGGAGCTATTCGCCATGAGCCTCGATGCCGACCTGAAATTTGGCCGTGAGCGCCGGCGTGAAAAGCCCGCCGCGATGCACATCCCTTACCTTCGCCATGTCGATGACAATCTGATCGTGACGAAGAGCGGCTTTCTTGTCGGCGTCATCCAGCTCAGTGGCCTGCCGTTCCAGACGATGGACCAGGCCGAGCTGAACAGCCGCATGTTCAACCGCAACACGACGTTCCGCAATCTCTCGACCTCTCGCTTTGCGGTCTACACAACGATCATCCGCCGCCATGTGACGCCGGAGATCGAAGGCGACTTTGACAATCCTTTCGTGGCCGAGCTCGACGCCCGCTACATGGATGAGCTTGGGGCGAAAAACCTTTTCGTCAACGAGGCGTATCTGGCGGTCATACGCCGACCGATGGTCGGCCGCGTCGGCTGGGTGGACAAGGCGCTCAATGCGTTCCGCATCAGTACCGCGGGCGAAGAAACCCGCGAAGAGGCGATGGCCGAACTGCGTGACGTTCTCGACGGCGTCGTCAAGGATTTCACGGCTTATGGAGCGCGGCTCCTCGGTGTCGTGAAGCGCCGCGACAGCTTCTTTTCCGAGCCCGCGGAGTTTCTGGCGAAGATCCTCGCCGGCGGCGTCGACGTGGAAATGCCTTTGCCGCGCATGAGCCTTGGCGATGTGCTGGCGACACGACAGCTATTTTTCGGCAAATCCGCGCTGGAACTTCGCGGACCGGACGCTGGCAAGCTCGGCGCCATGGTGTCGATCAAGGAATACCCACCGTTCACCGCTCCGGGCTCATTGGATGGTCTCTTGCGCCTGCCACATGAGTTTGTCCTGACGCAGAGTTTCGCGATCGAAGACCGGGTAACCGCGATGCGCAGGATCAACACCATCGCGAACCAGGTTGAGGGTTCCGACGAGGCGGGCACGACGGTCGAGGAGTCAGTCCACGATGGCGCCGACAAGCTGGCCGGCGGCGAAGTCGTCTTCGGACAACATCACATGAGCGTCATGGCCTTGGCACCGGACATGACTGGGCTCAACCGTGCGCTATCCGACATCACGGCCGAGCTTTCGCGCATGTCGATCGTGCCGGTTCGCGAGACACTGAACACGGAACTGGCCTTCTGGGCGCAATTGCCGGGAAATTTCAGCTACATCGCGCGACGCGCGTTGATCTCGTCGCTTAACTTCGCCGGTCTTTTCTCGGGACACAATTTCCCGTCCGGCCAACGTGAGCGGCTGCATTGGAGCCGGCCCATCGCCTTGCTCGAAACGACCAGCCAGACGGCCTACTATTTCAATTTCCACGTTCACGATGTCGGGCACTTCACTGTGTTCGGCCCGACCGGCTCGGGCAAGACCGTGGTGCTGTCATTCCTGATGGCGCAGGCCATGCGCATCATGCCGCGTCCCCGATGTGTTTATTTCGACTACATGCGCGGTGCTGAAATTTTTGTTCGGGCGCTCGGCGGTCGATACGAGGTGATGGAGCCTGCTCAGCCGACCGGCTTAGCGCCATTGCAGCTGGAGGACACGGCAGAAAACCGTTCTTTCCTGGAAGATCTGCTCATCTATATCTTGACGCCGGAAGGTGGCGCGCTGGACGTCGCGGAGATGCGCGTCATCAACGCCGCCGTCGACATGATCTACAAGATTCCGCGCGAGCAGCGGACCTTCGACCTGCTGCCGGAAGTGCTGCGGGGCTCGCTCATGCCCGGCATGAACGATCTGGCCGCGCGGATACAGCCTTGGCTCGACCCGAAGGACAAGGGCTGGCTTTTCAACAATCCCGTCGATCTCGTGGATCTCTCGAAACCCGTTGTCGGCTTCGACATGACCAAGATCCTGGGTGACAGAAAGCTGCGCTCGGCGGCCTTGCTCTACATCTTCCATCGTCTTGAGGACGTCATCGACGGCTCGCCGATCATGCTCTTCCTCGATGAAGGCTGGAAGCTGCTGGATGACGAGGTTTTCGCCGCTTTCATCAACGAGACGCTGAAGACCATTCGTCGCCGCAACGGCGTTGTCGGTTTCGGCACGCAGACAGCGGAAGACGTCGTCAATTCCTCCATCTCGTCGTCGCTGATCGAGCAAACGAAGACCAACATTTTCTTCCCCAACCCGAAGGCGAGCAAGGAGTCCTACATGGAGCGCTTCTCGCTGACAGCGAAGGAATTCGAGTTCGTACGCCGGACCGCCAAGGAAACACGCACCTTCCTCGTCAAGCACGACAGCGACTCGATCGTAGCCAAGCTCGATTTGTCGGCGATGCCCGATCTCATCAAGGTCTTGTCCTCGAACGAAGCCAACAGCAAGGAATGCGCACAGCTCCGGGAGACCTTCGGCGACGAGCCGGAGATGTGGCTGCCATACTTCTGCGGATGGGAGAACGAGCATGACGAAGCGGCTTAGCAGCGCTTGTCTCGCCGTGGCTCTCGCGACGGCGGAAAGCATGAGCGTGGCTATCGCTCAGATCGCGGTGATCGACGATTCTAACCTCGACAAGCGGCAAGAGGACGAGCAGCACAGCAAGACGTCGGATGAAGCGAAGAAGGACGAAACCGACAAGAAGAAAAGCGTCGTCTGCACCTATTCGAACAAATACCGCTCACAGATGTTTCGCCGGTCGCCGGCCGACGCGATGCAGCGCGACGCGGGCAACGTAAAGCTAATCCGCTACTATGCGCAAAAGTACGGCGTGCCCGAAGGCCTGGCGCTCTCCGTCGCCTATCAGGAATCGCGCTTCGACACATGCGCCGGGAGCCACACCGGCGTCAAAGGCGTCATGCAGCTGACCAAAGGCACCGGCAAGTCCATGGGACTGGACCGGGACGTGAACGAGCAGAATGTCGAAGGCGGCGTCAAATATCTCGGAATGGGCGTGAAGCAATGCGGGGCGACGAATTATGGCTGTCTCGCCTCCTTCTACAACGGATCGAACGCAGGCGAGCAAAACCAGTGGGCCGGCGGCGTCGGCCGTTGGAACAACTACTTCAACGAATACGTGTCGAGCGGCCAGGCTCCGGCCGCGGCGCCGCCACCATTCTCGATCGTAACGGCCGACGGCGCAGGCGGCACGGCCCAGAACGCGGCCATGGGCACGGTCAGGAAGGCGGCTGGCGGCCTTGATGCAAGCTCATCGCAGATGGGCGCCAACGATGCGGCGATCGACGCGCTGGCGGGCAACGTTGGCCAAGTCACCGAATACAAGGACGCTTGGGAGCTGAACTCGTCGGCTCGTGGGATCAACGCCGATGTCACCAACCAGTACCTCGCCCAGGCGGGCGACTTCACGGCGTTGCTGGCTCAACTTCTGTCGATGCAGAACGTTCAGGCATCGCAGTCGGCCAATCTGGTGCAACAACCGAAGAGCGGTTCTCCAAACCCGTTCCCTTGTGATCCCGCGGAACTGGAACGGCTTAAGATTGATCGCGGCCAGTGGCTACCATGCGCACTTGAGAACGCGGGGGCAAGCTCGGCCGACAGCCGCTCGATGATCATTACCACCGACCCTGCTGGCGCTGCCGGCGTCATCGATTCTCTACAGCAATAGGAGGCTCACATGAAGAAATTCGCGATTGCGGCCAGTCTGGCGCTTTGGGCAAGCACGGCCCATGCACAGATTGCCGTCATTGATGGCGCCAATCTCGATGTAGCCCGCAAGAATGCGGACAACACCAACTCCATCATGGACTCCAACAAGGATATTCTGAAAAAGAGCGAGGAGATCCTGCAGGCTCTCAGCGGCAGTCGTGACGGTTCGCTCGGCATCGGACAGATGGGCCTGGGCGGCAACATGTCGATTGCCCAGGCTCCGTCGTTCGGATCGATCCTGAACGGCGGTGCTCTCTCGTTTGGTGGCCTGTCACCCGAAATCCAGAAAATCGCCGGCGCCGTCATCAACGGGCTTCAGCTGGTGAAGCAGCTCCAGCAGATTGCCGGCAAAGAGACGAGCGCCGTCAACACAGCCTATGGCGGCAGCGTCAACGTGGCGTCACTGCTAAGCGCGTTGACTTCGCAGGCCTCGCAGGGCGTCACCCAGCGCCAACAGTCATTGCAGTCCGCGAGCGGGCAGATCGGGCAGTCGCAGGACGTCAAGGGTTCCGTGGACCAGAACACACGAATGCAGCTGGAAAACGCGCGCGCGGTCAACGAACTGATCGGCGTCCAGAACGGTGCGGTAGCGGCCCTGAATGAGAAGCTGAAGGGAGATCTTCTTCGCCAGAGCCAGGTGCAGAAGATGATGACACCGCGCAACGTCAATCCGTTGGCGGAATTTGGCAAGAGCGGAGGCTAAAACTTGTCGAGGCGGATGGTGCGCATGTGCCTTGTGGTTGGGCTCAGCGCAGGGCTTTTCGGTTGCGCAAAACGTGAACTGAAAGCGCCGTGCGGGCCTTTGGCGTATGCCCACGCCGACGAATGCGGCGCGCTAAAGCCGGTCAATTCAACGCCGTTCGCCAGCATCATTGATGAGGATCCATGAACGGTCTCGCCGCAAGCATCCTCGGTGGCATTGACAACATCGGCGAGGACTTCGTCCGCACCGTCTATATGCAGTTGGGCAATGCGATGGGCAACGTCTTCACCCTCATGCTCACCCTCTATATCGTGTGGTGGGGCTATTCGATTTTGAGCGGGCGAGAGTCGATTTCGCCGCTCGAAGCGGCCTATCGCCTCGGCCGCGCCGTCATCATCTATCTGCTGCTGACCGGATGGGGCACATTTTCCGCAACGATTTACCAGCTTGTTCAAAGCATTCCAGATGAGGTCGGTAAGGTGATCGTTGGCGCCGTGTCGCGAGCCACCGGCAATCAGCTTAGCGACCAGGCGGCAATTCCAGCGCTGATCGACAACCTCTACCAAGGGGCCCAGGACGTCGCCAATCAGGTCTACAGCGGATCCTTCTATGACATTTTTGGTGCGCTCTTGTCGCTGCTCGTCCTGCTGTCTGCCATCATCTTCGCAGCGCTTGCCATTGCCGCGATCATCGCCGCCAAAGTGATGTTGTTCATCACGCTGGCCTTGGCGCCGATTTGGGTCGTTCTCTGGCTTTACCGATGGTCATCGCGGATGAGCGAAGGCTTCCTTTCGCTGACCACCTTCCTGATGATCCAGCAAGTCCTAATCTACGGCTTTCTCGGTTTCTACTTCTCGCTCGTCAATGCGGCGCTGAACACCGCGACGTCCAGCGGAGCGACCATGGACAGCAAAATGTCGCTGGTGTTGCCCTTGGTGCTGGTGACGATCATCGGCATCTACGTTCTCATGCAGATACCCTCGATTGCTTCGATCCTGAATGGCGGCGGGTATCTCAGCACCATGGGCGCTCGCTACTCATATGGGACGTTCGGCAGGAATGCCGTGCGCTACTCCGGCGCGCGATGGGCCGCAGGCCGCGCCGCTCGGGGCGCCCGGCAGCTCGCGACAAACAGTTTTCGATCTTCGCGAGCAGCCAGGGCGGATGCCGCAACCCGGACCGCTATCCAGCAAGGTGCGCGCGATAACTCCAGGCCTCTGGCCTAGACCACACAATGATCACCGATCGCGGTGCTGGATCAGATGCGTCGCGAAAACGAGGCAATAGTAAAGTGGCAATTCCAATGGAAACAGCTGCTAACAGCAGCAGCGAACTCGTCGACAAGCGCTATTACAGGGCGGGCGCGACCTGGGAAGACGACACGCACAGGTCAATGCGTCGATCGCGTACATTGGCCTGGATCGTCAGCGGCGTTTCCGGACTGGTGGCGGTGCTGTCGCTGCTGGCGCTCGTGCTGATCCTGCCGCTCCGGCAGTTCGAACCATATGTTGTGGAGGTCGACAAATCGACGGGCTACCTCGAGATCATGCGCGCGCTGAAGCCTGGAGATTTGTCCCAGAACGAGGCCGTCACGGCCGCCAATCTGGTGCGCTACATTCGTGCCCGGGAAACCTATGATTCGCGTGAACTGAAACAGAATTACGACCTGGCGCAGCTCTACTCCATCGACGCCGCGTCCAAGGATTTGACATGGCTGTACACGCCTGCAAATCCGCAATCGCTGGACAAGACCTATGGCCGCAATGTCACCATCGCGGTCGAGATCAAGTCGGTTTCCCTGCTCAATCGCAACACAGCCTCGGTGCGCTTTGCCACGACGACGCGACGGGACAATTCGTCCACGGTCGACAATTGGGTGGCGGTGATAAAATTCCGCTACACCTCAACGCCGCTCAAGAACGAATGGCGTTTCGACAACCCGTTGGGTTTTCAGGTTACGGATTACCGCCGCGACCAGGAATCGGCGCCGGCGGCGGGGAGCCTGCAATGAGATGGCGCGCGGGCCTCGCCCTGTCAGCCGCCCTTCTGCTCGGCGCGATGCACAGCGCGGCCGCACGCGACGGCCGCATCCGATATGTCACCTTCAACAATGACGACGTGACGTCGGTGCGCGCCGCTCTTGGGATTTCCACGATGGTCGAACTCAGTCCGACCGAAGTCATCGAAACCGTGTCGGCTGGCGACACGAAAGGCTGGTCAATCATCCCCAAGCGCGGATCGCGGTTTCTGTTCGTCAAGCCCCTGGAACGCGATGCGTGGACCAACGTCAACGTCGTCACCAACCGGCGCGTCTATTCCTTGTTGCTGCAGGCGACCGACAATAGCCGTGACCGGGCATCCTTCCAGGTCCGGTTCAAATACCCGGACGAGGATATCAACGCGCGCCTGCTCTCACAGGCCAAGGAGAGCGCGGCCGATCCGGATTTGAAAGATCTGAATTATGCCGATCTCAATTATGACTACGCTTACAAGGGCGACGACAGCCTGAAGCCGCGCACCGTGTTCGACGACGGCACCAAGGTGTTTCTGGAGTTCAAGGGCGACATTCCGGCGATCTTCGTTGTCGACGGCAAGCGTCAGGAGTCGCTGGTCAACGTTCGCACGCAGGGCAAATACGCCGTCATCGACAAGGTCGCACGGCAATTCACCTTGCGGGCCGATGGCAAGACGCTCTGCCTCTACAACCGGGCGCTACCCAACGCCATCGATCCCGTCGAGCAAGTCTACGGTCCAACGAAACTGACAGGCGGTTCCACCCTGTTCGGATCCAGCGGAGGGCGGTGATGACCCAGATCGATTATAACCAACTGGACGGCAGCCCGACGGTCGCGCGCCGTGGTGCGGGCGTGGGTACCAGGATCGCCCTGGTCAGCCTCGGCGTAGTGCTGGTAGGCGCGCTGATATGGCTCAACTGGCCTCGAGAGCCAGTATCGCGCGATGTTCGCAGCGATGGCGAGGAAAACTTCAACCCGCCCGAGTTCCGCCCGCCGGCGTTGAACGAACCGCCGCAACCTGCCGACGGCACGATCGACCAGATCGTGGTGCCGCCACCGGCTGACGACCAAAAGGGCACGCAACAAGCCGATAATGTCGATCAGACCGTGCAGGAGGGCGCGGATCTCGATGCGCAGCGACGCGCGCTGGAGGCGCAAATGGCGGCCGAGGAGGCTCGCCGCAAGGCCGAGGAGGACGAAGTCCGCCGCAAGGCCGCGGCTGAGGAAGAGGCTCGTCGTAAGGCGGAGGCCGCCGAGCGCGAAAAGGCGGTGTGGGAACGCCTGCGGTCGAACCAGATGGTGACGAATGATCAAACCGGCTCGACGGATAGCGGCGCCCAGACGGCACAGGTCGAAATCGCGCCCGACGGTCAGATCATCCCGGTCCCCGGCGCCGACAGTGATCCCAACAAGGCCTTCCTGGCGCAGTCTGAGGCAAGTTCTTCCGGCATCGTCAAAGCCAGGGTCTTCCGGCGTACGGATGCGTTGATCGCCGAAGGAACGATCATTCGCGGCTATTTGGAAACCGGGATCAACACCGACCTTCCCGGCGCCGTGCGCGCAGTCGTGCGTGAGGATGTCTTCTCGCTCGACGGCAGGCGAATCCTCATTCCGAAGGGCTCGCGCCTGACCGGAGAATACCGCTCGGGGCTTGCGCGCGGTCAAAAGCGTGTTTTCATCGTCTGGAGCAGGGTCATTCGCTCGGACGGCATTTCCGTTGATATCAAGTCGCCTGGGGCAGACGCGCTCGGCCGCGGCGGCATGGGCGGCCGTGTCGATACGCACTGGGTTGAACGCTACGGCAACGCCATCATGCTTTCCGTCGTTGGCGGTGTCTCTGAATATCTGTCCTCGCTTTCCGATAGCAGCCAGAATGGACAACAGCGCCAGGTGTCGACGGTCGATCCCGTGACCGGCGAGACCACGACCGTAACTTATGGCGGCAATGGCTCGCAGCGCGACGCGCGTAGCATCGCCTTCGACAAATCATCGACCGCCCTGCAGCAACTCGCGCAAGAGGCGTTTCGTGATACGCAGAACATTGGCCCGACGGTCTACGTCGACCAGGGCACATCGGTCGTCGTGCTGGTGCGGCGAGATCTCGATTTCTCGGATTTGTACGCCGATCCCGTTCAGGAAGAAGTTGCACGCCTGAAGGCAGGCGGGCGGCCGAAGACGGCGATCGATCCGACGCCTCTCTACGGCACGCCGAAGGATCATTTCTATCCCGGCTATGGGAGCCCGGTGAAATGAATGCCGTGCATCCCCTTCCCGACCCTTGGACGAGAGCCCCGGTCCTGCGCGCTCATCTGGAACCGATATGGTCCTATTTGAACGAAGATGCAGTATCCGAGATTGCGATCAACAGGCCGGGTGAATTGTTCATCGAACGCCTCGGCGCGAAGGAAATGGAGCACGTCGTCAAGCGCGAGGTCACACCCGGCTGGATCCGCAATATCTCGACGGGCGTCGCCTCGGCGACCAATCAGGTTATCAACGAAGAAAAACCGGTCCTATCGGCCGCGCTACCTTCGGGTGAGCGAATCCAATGCATCTTGCCGCCGGCGGCTCCCGAAGGCGGGGCGATCTCGATCCGTAAACAGGTCATCATGGACATGAGCCTTGCTGCCTACAAGGATCTCGGCGCATTCGAAAACACGGCAATGGGCAGCGGCCTGGCGCTTTCAAACGAAGAAAAGCGACTTGTCGAGATGTTGCACGACACATCGCCGATGGAGTTCCTGCAATACGCGGTGCGCAACCGCGTTTCGATCGTCGTTTCTGGCGGCACGTCGACCGGCAAGACGACGTTCTTGAATGCACTCTTGAAGGAGATCCCGGCCCATGAACGGATCATCACGATCGAAGACACCCGCGAACTGAGGCTGCCGGCTTCCAACAACGTCACCCTGATAGCCTCGAAGGGCGACCAGGGCCTTGCAAAGGTCTCCGCGCAACAGCTGCTCGAGGCCTCGCTTCGCATGCGACCCGACCGTCTGTTGCTGGGCGAGTTGCGCGGCGCTGAAACCTTCGCGTTCCTCCAGGCGATCAACACCGGCCATCCGGGTTCGCTCACCACCGTTCACGCCAATTCCGCCCGGTCCGCCTATGAGCGCCTGGCGCTCATGGTCCTGCAGGGCAGTACCGGCCTCTCACGAAGCGAAATCCTCGACTACTTGCGCGAGGTCATTCCGGTGGTCGTCCAGATGGTCCGCGCCGAAGGCGGACGACGCGGCATCAGCGAGATCAAGTTCACCAAGGCGGAGACGATCTAGCGAGGCCCATCCATGCAGAAAATCGCAACAGCAATTTTCATGGTGCTCATGGCGATGGCCCTGGGCGCCCTCGTCTTCACCGTCGCCTATGCCGCGACGGATTGGTACCGGACTGGCTCCCACGTCCTGTTCGACCAGCTGAACGCCAATCCGTTGCCGGTCGTTCGTCAGGCCTGGGCGGACACGATGGCGAGGAATTTTGGCCGGATACAATACGCCGTTGCGGCAGGAGCATTGGGGTTTCTCTTGCCACTAGTCAGCCTGTTTCTCATGCGTCCGAGAAAGCGCCATGACTCTCGCTTCATGACGATCAGCGACGTGTCGAAAACCGGCCTGACGAAAGTGGGCGGCGTCTTCGTCGGCCGAGCTGGCGGCAGGCTTGCCGAAATTCTGTCGCCCGGCCGCGATCAGCGCACCGGCAAGATCCGCTTGACGCAGCGCAAGCTGATCGGCGGCAAGAAACTGTGGATTGATGGCGATGATGTCGGCGGCTTCGTCATAGGGCCGCCGCGCTCCGGTAAAGGCACGTCTCTCATCATACCGAACGCCTTGACCTGGCCGCATTCGCTCGTGGTTCTCGACCTGCGCGGCGAGACCTATGCGGCGACCGCAGGCTACCGCTCGACCATGAGCCGCGTGGTGCGTTTTGCGCCGGCTGATCCGGACGGCAATACCGCATGCTACAATCCCATGGACTTCATCTCGCTGGATTCGGCCCAGCGCGACATCGACCTTCGCAATATCGCTGCGGCGCTGTTTCCGCGTCCGCCCTCAAATGCAGACCCTTATTGGGTCAACGATGCCCGCCTCCTTTTTACCGGCATTGCGTCCTTCGTCATGGAATCGCCTGCAATCCCAAACGAGAAGAAAACCTTCGCCACAATCCTCGAGATCATGAACGGTGCCGAGCAGCCGCTCCTCGAATTCATCGCCTCGCTGCGAGAGGAACGCCGCCGCGAATGTTCGCATTTCACGCTGCAAACCCTGTTGCCGTATTTTGAGATGTCTGAGCGGCAGTTTTCCGGGATATACGCCGGCGTACGCACCGGCATGGCCCCTTTCCTCAACGAGCGCCTGATGCGAGCTACGTCGCGTAGCACGTTCGATATTCGCAGGCTCAAGTGCGACCGGATTTCTCTTTATCTCGACCTGCGGCGCGAGCAGATTACGTCCCTCGGGCCTTTGTTCAACGTCCTGATTACGCAAATGATGAACTTCATGTCGGAAAGTATGCCGCGTCCGGACGAGCATCCTGTGCTTGTGCTGCTCGACGAGTTCCAGAACCTCGGCAAGCTCGAGAACGTCACCGAAATGGCGAGCGTGCTCGGCGGTAACGGCGTTTCGATGTGGTTTTTCGTACAGTCGCTGAAGGCGGTGGACGAGATTTATCGCCAGGAGGGGCGCAAGACCCTCATTAACGCTGCTCGCGTACAGATCTTTTTCGGTGCGCAGGACGCTGACGATCTGCGCTACGTCTCCGAGCAGCTCGGCGAAACGTCGGACGTGCAAAAGGACGTGACGCGCACCAAGGCAACGTTGTTCGACACTTATTACACGCGCTCGGAGCACCGCAAGGAAGTGCGGCGGCCCCTCATGCGGCCGGATGAAATTCGAACGCTCGACAAGAACAAGGTCATCATATTGCCGCGTGGCGAGTTGCCGATCCTTGGCACGCGCAATTTCTATTTCGCCGACGGCCAACTCGCCAAACGCGCGTTCATGCCCCTGCCCCCCTCTACCGACGCTTCGCGCACGAAAAGCCCTGCATTGGAGGCTTCCGCGGTCGTTCCATCTCCTGCGCTCCCGACGATTGTGCCGACAGCACCGGCGTACCGCTCAGGCCTCTTGCAGACCCGCCTGCGGCGCGGCGCGACATTTGCCGCAAAAGCAGGCCGTATAGCACCGCCTCCAAGCCGGCGCGCAATCGTGAAAGACCGGCTGAAAGTAACAGACGCTGCAGCCGCACCAGCTTATGCCGCTATAGATTTTTCCGCTTTGGCGGCCAAAGCGGTGACAACAAGCATAGCGCCCGACAAGGAAGCGGCGGTTGCGGCGATCCTGAACAAGGTGCGGTCTCTCCGAGCCAACGCGTCCGACACCGAGACTTTCGATCGAAATCTGAGCATCGTCGAAGATACTTTGCCTGATCTAGTCGATTAGCCGAGCAATCTACGGCGCCGACAACGAGCTTAGCGGGCAGCTATTCGCGTATTTCGAAAATGAGACTAGCAAGTATTTCGGTGTGCCTGCCGCAGAAGCACGCCGATGCCCAGCCCCCAAATACAGCGAACGACACGAGGTTATTTCCGGAAAGCGAGTTGAGATGGTAGAGGCCTGCGGCGAATGTGCCGTTCTGCCAGACCATGACCGCTCTCGACTGACATGACGCCGGGCCACCCACCAGCGTTGCGCGACCCCGGCCAGCGCCGCACCTTTTGGGGCAGATCAAATACGATCGAGGCTAGCCAGGCATTGCCCGACACACATGGGACAAAAACAAGCGCGGTGCCGAGCGTCAGCGCTTCGGACGGCCCTCTACCTTACAGAGTGGGGGAATATTTCGGCGGCCTTTTGTTGCGACCGACGCGGTGGTTCCGCCCGACGTCTAAACCGATGATTTCTTCAGGATGGAGCCGATGGCCAATGATATGATCCGCCCCGCAGTCAATGCGGAATTGCCGTCCGGATCTTTCGACGGAACAAATTCCACGGCCGCGATGCTGCATATCGTTGCTTTCGCCGCGACACCTTTTACGAGATCCACGACCTCCCAGTACAACAGCCCGCCCGGCGCCGGAAAAAATACAGCAGGCATGATTGTCGGGTCGAGCCCGTCGAAGTCGAGGTTTATGTGGACATTAGACTCGGAAGGAATGGCATCCAGGATCGGCTGAATGCCTTTTTGACGGACGGCCTGTGCCGGAAAGAACCTGACGCCCCAAGCTTTTGCATCGGCGACTTCCTGGGGGCCGGCCGAACTTAAGCCGCGCGCGCCAACCTGCACCATATTGGTGACATGGGGTTCTTCAGACGCGCGCCGCATTACGCTGGAGAGGCCATGGCGCTCCCCTGCGACCTCATCGCGCCAGTCGATGTGGGCATCGATCTGTAGAATGGTCACGTTGGCTTTAGCCGACAGCGCCTTGATGACGGGAACCGGAACCGAATCATCGCCGCCCAGCACGATCGGTATGGCGCCCTTTTCGACGATCCTGGCTATAGTGTCGTGGATGAGCTTCCGATTTTCCTCAGGCATGTCAACGCGGGTTGGCAGATCGCCGTAGTCACACACACGATCTTCCTCACTGCAAAACGGCAGTCCCTCCAGATCCCAGTCGTATCGATCTTTTGTTGCCGACCAGATAGCCAGCCCGTCTCGTATTGCGCGCGGTGCATCCAGATTTGCCTGGGTGTATTCGACGGCGCCCGGATACGGCGTAGCGCATGGGATTCCGAGAACAACAATCGCGGCATCAAGGTCGTCGAGATTGTTACACGCCGCGACGCCCATGAAAGTATCGGAACTGGCGGTCCCCAACATCGGCATGACGCTACGGGGCTTCAGTGCATTGTCCATCTCGGCAAATCTCTCTGGCCCTCTGAAGGGCTGCCTGGCTACTGTGCGCTGTTGAGTTTTGCAGCGACGGTTTTCTGGAAGTTGTGGAGGGCGACTTCCCAGTGCGGAGAGAAACGGCTCGGCAGGTTGAGTTCCTCGCGGATGGGCGCCATGGCCTGGACCTGGGTCCAGGGGCCGTCGTCCTCGTCGAGAACCTGCTTCCAGTAGATGGTGTTCTCGTCGCGCAACTTCTTGTATTCCGGTGCGGTGGCCGCATCGCCGATGAAGTAGGTGCGGGAAGTGTAGTGGGTCAAAGTGGGCCCGCGCGGCAGTTGTAGAGACGCGGAGACGTAGCTCGGCGTGCAGGTCAGGATCGTGGCCGGGAAGATGAACAGGATGACCGCGTGCGCGACCCCGGTCTCCTCCATGACAGGGAAGAAGGGCAGCGCATTGCCGTCCGAGGCCTTGGTTGCGTAGCGCTTCTGGGCGTCGGCAAGCGAGCGCCGCGACGAGAAGCCCGAATAGACCTCGCCGCCGATTTCGGAAGTGTAGTCCTTGCTGTGGTCGAAGGCCTTGTGGACGAACGGCAGATGGTAGTCTTCGATTCCTCCCTCCAGGACGATCTTCCAGTTGACCGCGAAGTCTCGGCTGCCACGGCCCGCCGCCGGATCCGCTGGCCTGACGATGGATAAATCGAAGATCCCTTCGACGCGGTCACGTACCGGCTTCAGGAAGGTCTCGAGCTCGACCGCCTTGCCGTCGATGTTGGCGAAGATGATGTCGAAGTACTGGCCGCTGCGCACCTCGATCAGGGACAGTTCGGAAAGGTCGAAGTTCTCGGCGTTGTTCTGATTGACGCCGGCGATGGCGGGCGTGGCCAGAAGATTGCCTTCCAGGCCGTAGGTCCAGCAATGATAGGAGCAGCGGATCGTCCTGACGTTACCCTTGTCCTTGACGAGCTTCATGCCGCGGTGACGGCAGATGTTATGATAGCATTTGATGCTGCCGTCCTTCAGCCGCACCAGGATAAGCTCGTACCCGGCCACGCTGACGGGAACGACGTCGCCAGGATTGGGGATGTCGCTGGCGAAACCGATGCCCACCCAGCCGGCGGCGAAGACATGCTTCCGCTCGGCCTCGTAGAAGGACGGATCATAGTAGGCCCGCCCCGGCAGGCCCTCGGCAAGGTTGGTGCTGCGGTCGAGCCTCTCGAGCTCGTGGCTGGAGAGTGGGTTCTTATTCAAACCCGACCTGTCATGAGCATTCATCGTCGCAGCCTCCATTCAACTTCGTGACGAGCGAGCTTGCCAACCAGGCCGGCTCGCGCAATCCACAGTCCGACCCGCCATCATCTCCGCCTGCCGATACTGCGCTCCACCCAACTGCCTGACTATTGTCGATTAGCGAACCAAACTTCGGCTCCAAATCAGAGCGGCGGATCATGCGGTTTACACTGTTCAAGTAGCGCCGTCGGACCACCTACATTTAACTTCCGGCCGCCGTCGCAAGCTCTTGGACGACGCGTTGCGCCTCAGTCCATCACCTGCCGCAAACGGACCTTCCTCACCACGCCAGAAGAGCCTCTCTCGACAGCTCAGTTGAGGCGCCCTTCAAGGGCGCGATCGAATATCTCCAGTGCCAGCTCCCGTGTCAGTTCAACGGGGTTTTCAGGCGCGCACGAATCGATGATCGCCATCTCTGCAATTTCGTCGCGGCGCTCGCCGTTCACGTTCAATCCGACCAGCGTGTGCGGTACGCCGAGCCGCGTTCGAAGCGAAATAAGAGCTTCAAGGAACGCATCAAAGGTTCTTGGAAGACCGAGATACGAGGCCAAGCGTGCGATCTTGTCTTCAATCGCTGAGCGGTTTGCGATCATCACATAGGGCAGGAAAACGCCATTGGTCATACCGTGATGTGTGTCGTAGAGCGCACCGACCGGATGCGAGAGTGCGTGGACGGCGCCCATCCCTTTCTGAAAGGCGACAGCACCCATCGCAGCAGCGCTCATCAGATGACCACGGGCCTCGACGTCATTCGGATTCGAATACGCCTTCGGAAGGTTTTCGAAGATCAAGCGCACACCTTCGATGGCGATCGCGTCGCACATCGGATGATAGTAGGCGCTTGACAACGACTCGATGCAGTGCGCGAGCGCGTCCATCCCAGTTCCGACAGTGACGAGCCGAGGCATGCCTACGGTCAGTTCGGGGTCCGCGATGACAACCTTGGCCCTCATCAGCGGATGGAACACCACCTTCTTGGTGTGCGTGGCCTCATCGGTGATCATCGCACCGCGTCCCACATCGGAGCCCGTTCCGGCCGTGGTCGGGACAGTGACGAACGGCGCCATCGCGGATGGATCGGCGCGATCCCAATATCCGTTGAGGAAGTCGTAATCCCACAATGTGCCCTTCTGATGCGCCATGAAGGCGATCGTCTTGCCGGTGTCCAGCGCCGACCCGCCGCCGAACGCGACTACACCGTCATGCTTCCCATCTCGAAACATGCGCACACCGTCCTCCACGCCCTTCTGGACCGGGTTGGCTCGTACGTCGGAAAACACCGCCGCCTCCATGCCTGCATCCCGGAGGATATCGAGCGTGGATGTTGTAATCGGCAGTGACGCGAGGCCCCGGTCGGTCACGAACAGCGGATTTCGGATGCCCGCGTCGCGAAGGGCCTGCGGCAGCTCGCGAATTCTGCCTGCACCAAATCGAACGTCAGTGGGGAAACTCCAATTGGATTGCATGGACATGAAACTCTCTCCCAGCTAGACGCGTTCGTGTTTCAGGTCGGCTAGCCGAACGACGGACGCCAACAGAATGTTGGCGCCCTGGATCATATCCGGCGCGCTGGCATGTTCCCGATCGCTATGGCTGATGCCATCCCGGCAGGGAATGAATATCATGCCTGACGGGCAAAGTTCCGCCATATGCTTGGCATCGTGGGTTGCTCCAGATGGCAGCGTCATCGTCTCGATGCCGGCTTTTGCGCACGAATCCGCTATGAGCGCCGTCACCGCCGCGTCGAACTGGACAGGTGGAGAATTAAGGACCTGCCTGCATTGTACGCCACAGATGCGCCGCGGACTGGAACACATTGCCAAGACGACTTGGATCAGGCGTGCAAGTTCTTCACTGTTGGGATGTCGAAGATCCAGTGTGAAGACCACCTTGGCGGGGACGGTGTTTATCGCCCCCGGCGCGACCTCGAACTTCCCGACCGTAAAGCGCACATCATCGTCGTGCTCGATTGCCGAGGCCAACTCTTCGACGAGATTGATCGCCTCGCGCAGCGCATCCTTGCGCTTGTCCCGGGGGGTCGTCCCTGCATGCGCCTCCTCGCCCTCAACTTCGAATACGAATTGCGCGATGCCCTGGATACCGCTGACAACACCGACCGAAAGACCGAGTGCCTCAAGTACTGGGCCCTGCTCAATGTGCGCTTCGATATAGCCGCTGCAGGGTGATCCGAGGTCGACTGGCGTCAGCGATCCAAGAGCCGGAAGGCTTCGTTCCAAAGCCTGGCCAACGTTGATGCCCTCTCTGTCGACGGCAGACAGCGCCTGGTCCAGGGACAGGGAGCCACCATGAACCGCCGATCCCATGGTCGTAGGGGGAAAGCGACACCCCTCTTCGTTGTTCCAGATGACCAACTCTAGCGGGGCATCGACTGCGAATGCGTTGTCCTCCAGCGTCTCAAGCACCTCGAAGGCGGCGAGAACCCCGTACACCCCGTCATAGTTGCCGCCAGGCATCTGGCTGTCCAGATGAGAGCCCATTCGAATGGGCAGGGCATTCGCCGAGCTCCCTTGGCGCCGGACAAAAAGGTTGCCGATCGGGTCCACGCAGCACACAAAGTCGCGTTTCCTTGCCCAGTCGAGAAGTTCTCGTCTTGCCCCCGTCTCATCGGCACTCAGGGCCGGACGATTGACGCCTCCTTTGCCAGTCGCCCCCCACTTTGCCAGCGACTCGTGCCGCGCCATGAATCGCTGCGCATCGATAGTAAGCATTCGTGACAATCCCTCAATTCGGAGCTAGATCTTGATAACGATCTTTCCGACATGCTTCTTTGAAACGAATTCGGTGTGCGCCTCTCTGAGTTCGCTCAGGGCAAACGTCTTTGCGACGAGCGGCTTGATCTCACCGCGCTCGATATAGCCGACCAGCGCAGCGAAGGTGCTCGCCTGCGGATTTCCCACCCCCCACATCTGTAGATCCTTGTAGATGAGGTCACGCAGGTCGATCTCGGGGCATGGGCCCGCAATCGCGCCCGCCGACACGTACCGGCCAGCGCGGCGAAGAACGCGCAACATCTGCGAGAAGGTGGGGCCGCCGGTCACATCGGCAACGGCATCGATCTCACGCAACCCCACAATCTCAGTGACCGCTTCAAACAGATCGCCTCGTTCTCGGGGAATGAAGTCGTCAGCACCGAGGGCTCGAATGGACTGTTCCTTGGATTTTCCGCCGACGGCGATAACCCGCGCGCCACGACGTTTGGCCAGCTGCACGAGTGCTGATCCAACGCCTCCCGACGCCCCGGTTATCAGCACCGTTTCCCCGGCCTGAAGGTTGACGCGCACCAGCATTTCCTCGCCCGTGGAGTAAGAGCAGGCAAAGCTCGCAAGATCCTCATCAGAAAGCGTGCTGGTGATTTTTACGGCATTGCCACTGGGGATTTTGGTATACTCGGCGTAGCCCCCGTCACATTCGCTTCCGAAATACAGGACGCCTTGGGACAAAGGCGGAAGGCGCGCGTCCCGAATGCAGGGATCGGTTATGACCCGCTCGCCGATCCGGGATCTCGGAACGTCGGTGCCAACCTCCACGATCGTTCCTGTCGCATCTGCCCCTTGTATGCGGGGAAACTGCAGCGACGCGCGATCCCAACTCCCAAGATCTTGCGCCTCGGCGGAAACGCCTCGCAGGCCGATTTCTTCCGTCAAGGCAGTCTTCACGCTGGGAGCATACCAGCCCGTTCGCGTATTGATGTCCGTGTTGTTTACGCCGCAGGCCGCGACTTTTATCAGGACGTCTCCAGCGGCCACAACGGGCACGGGAACGTCCCTGTACTCAAGCTTTTCCAGCCCGCCATGTCCTGTCAGGACCATCGCTTTCATTTGCATGGGAAGGTGCATTCCGCTCTCCTGTTGGGAAGCGCTCATGGCGGCCCGACACGTTGAAATCAGTTTTCCCGGCGGCATCGTCATGCGCGCCACGGGTTAGGCGGGGACCAATCAGATCTTCCGGGCTTGGTCCTTCCAGTGGCTGGACCGGAGTTCACGCTTGAGGACTTTTCCGAAGGCGCTCTTGGGCAGTCCGTCCACGAAATCGATGGATTTGGGCTTCTTGTATGAGGCGATCCGCGCGCGGCAGAATTCGATAAGTTCCGGGCCTGTCGCTGTCCGACCCTCCCGCAAGACGACCAGAGCCTTGACCGACTCTCCCCATTGGTCGTCGGGAACGCCGATAACCGCGACCTCTCCGACCGCATCGTGCTGCAGCAAGATTTCCTCGATTTCGCGAGGAAAGATGTTGGCTCCTCCCGAAATGATCATGTCCTTGATACGGTCGGTCACAAACAAAAACCCGTCCTTGTCGAGATAGCCGATATCCCCGGTATGGAGCCATCCGTTGCGAAGGGTTTCCGCGGTCGCATCGGGACGGTTCCAATAGCCTTTCATGACCAGATCCGACCGGACGGTGATCTCGCCGTGGACGTCCGCACCTAGCGGGTTGCCGTCGGCGTCGACAATGCGGATCATCACGCCCGGCATTTCGCGACCTGCCGATCCTAGCCGGGCAGCCGATTCGGTAGCCACATGCTCGGATTTGTGAAGTCCCGCGCAGGTCATCGGTGCCTCGCCCTGGCCATAGATTTGGCTGAACACGCAGCCGAACGTTTCGATCGCCTGCTTGAGCACTTCGACGTACATCGGTCCGCCGCCGTAGATCACATTCTTGAGGCTGCGAAGGTTGTAGTTTCCGGCGTTGGGAGACTTTAGAAGCAGCTGCACCATGGTGGGGGCGAGAAAACTTGCGGTAACACCGTAGCGCTCGATAGCTTCGAAGACCTTGTCCGGTTCGAAGCTGCGGGAGAGCGGGAAGGCCTGCGCGGCGCCGACGGCAAGGTGAGCCAGCCCGACGCTCGCCGTGCCGTGCGCGATTGGCGCAAGGTGAAGCATGACGTCGTGTTCGTCGGCATCGGCGAGCAGGACCTGCCTGAACTGCTGAACCATCGTGACGAGGTTGCGATGGGTCTCCATCGCTCCCTTGGGCACGCCAGTGGTTCCCGAAGTATAAAACAACCAGGCCAGGTCATCGGGCTCGATTGTTACGGCGGGTGGTGAACAGTCGGCATATTCGCTCAGGGTGAGATAGGGGATGATTTCGGGCTCGGTTCCATCGATCCCGATCCAATGCTCGACCTGTTGCACCCCCTGCCGAATGGACGCGGCCACGGGTGCAAACTCGGGAGAAAAGACCATGAAGCGGGCCTGGGAATCGGACACCGCAAACAGTTGTTCACTCGGGTGCTGCTTGGGGTTCAGCGGCACCGCCGCCATGCCTGCATTCATCGCCGCGAGGTAGACTTCAAAGGCCTCGAAGCGATTGGAGGACAGGATGGCGACCCTGTCGCCCTGTTTTCCCCGCGCAAGCAGCGCGTTGGAAACGCGATTGAGCCGCGCAGAGCCTTCGGCATAGCTGATCGTGAAATCATCGCCCAACCACAATGGTCTCTGCGGGTAGCGAACCGCTGATCGATGGACGAAATGAGCGACATGCATCGAGTTTCACCGCGTCGAGGGAAAATTTGGTTGACGTTTCTGCAGGAAAGCTTCCAGCCCTTCCTTTGCGTCGGGCTCCATGAAATTGAGGCCCTCATAAGCAACCGACAGGTCGAGTATCGGCGCTGCCTGGCGCAGCCAGTGGTTGAGGCAACGCTTTGTCCATTGCACGGCCCTCTGCGGCTTGCGCGCAATTCGGTCGGCAAGGTCCATGGCCGTGTCCATGAGCTCGCTCAGCGGCTTGCACATCGAGACCAGGCCAATGCGCTCAGCTTCGCGACCGTCCAGAAGGTCTGCTGTCAAAAGGTATAGCTTCGCCTTGGGAAGACCGCAGTAGAGCGGCCAGTGCATGACGGCGTGGTCGCCGGAGGCGACGCCAATGTTCACATGTGCATCCGTGATCCGGGCATCTTCAGCGATGATGGAGATATCAGCAGTTAGCGCCACCGCGAGCCCGGCTCCAGCAGCAGGGCCGTTGATGGCTGAAATGATCGGCTTATCGAGATGAAGCATGTTGTAGACGATGCGCAGCGCCAGTTCTCCCATCTCGATGACAGGATCAATGTTGCCGAGTTTGGCCACTTCGTCGTTCAGATCGCCGCCTACGCAGAAGGCTCGACCCGCGCCGGTGATGACGATGACCCGAACCTCCGGGTCGGTCTTTACCGTCAGCCAAACCTCTGCAAGCTCGTGATGCAGCACGTTGTTGGCGGCATTCAGCTTTTCGGGGCGATTTATGGTTACCAGAAGGACCCCGTTCGGCCGGCGATCGAATTTCAGAAACTGGTATTCCTCGTACCGCATCACAGCACACCCGCCCTTGTCATTTCGTCGGCAAAGACTTCAAGCGTGCGTTCCAGGCGGTCCGCCAGATCGTCTATCTGCTCTTCGGTAATGATCAGTGGCGGGCAGACGACAGACCACTCACCATAGCGGCCGCCATTTTGCCGGCGCGAATAGAGCATCAGGCCGTGATCGACGCCGATCTGGCGAATGCGGTCGCTCGCATAAATTTCCTCGGAGAAGACCTCTTTGGTCTGTTTGTCGCGAACATATTCGATGGCCAGCATCAGGCCTTGGCCGCGAACGTCGCCCACCACCGGTGAGTTTTCCTTGATGCTCTCCAACCGGGCGCGCAACTTCGCACCCAGATGGGATGCGTTGGCAATCAGATTGCGTTCCGTCATTTCATCCAGCACGGCGGCCGCGCCTGCACAGGTGATGGGATTGGCATTGTATGTGTGCGAGAGATTGAAGCCTGTGAGAGCGGCAAGCTCGTCTACCATCTCCGCCGACGCCATCATCGCGCCGATCGGCGTATAGGTTGCGCCAAGTCCCTTTGCCGTAATGACGACGTCCGGTTTGAAAGCCGGATAGTGATGTGCCGCGAGGAATTTTCCTGAGCGACAAGCGCTGACGATCTCGTCAAAAACCAGGAACACGCCGTATTTCCGGCAGATCCGGTGGACCTCTGAGAAGAAGATCGGATGGGGTACATTGGCGCCCGTCGATTGACCGCCGATCGGCTCCATCATGAATGCGAGCACGTTTTCCGCGCCGAGTTCCACGATCTTGGCTTCAAGTGCGGCCGAAACGCCAAGCGCCCCCTCTTCGGAAGTGAACCCGAACGGCGGGCGATAAGAAAGCGGAGCGGGGATTTTCTCGCCGAACACGGCCATCGGCCCCCAGACGGCTGCGGCATCCTCGTCCCCGGTCCAGCCGATCGTCGCCAGCGTGCCGCCATGGTAGGAGGGCATGAGGGTTATGACTTTCGTCTTCGACCTATCGCCCTTGGCGTAGCTGTACTGGCGAAGGAACTTTATCGCCATCTCAACCGATTCCGACCCTCCCGACGACAGATGGACGCGCTCGAAACCCGGTCCGGCGAGCGCGGCCACCTTCTCGGTAAGGACGGCATTCGGCAAATGTCGGCTGACCCTGACGTAGGAGAAGGTGTGCTTCATCCCCTGGTCGTACATTGCCTTGAGAACGCGTTCGTTGCCTTGCCCCAAGGAAGCGGCCATGGCTCCCGAAATTACGTCCAGGAACCGGTTTCCCTTGTCGTCGAAGATGTAGACTCCATCGCCACGGACGATGGTGGGAAGCCCCTTGGTGTTGGCTTGCGAGTAGAAGAGGTCCTGCGCGCCGCCTCGTGCCGGGCGCTTCAAATCCGTCGAGAGCATGTAAGATCCTCAGCGCTTGGCTAAACGTTTCGAGACGGCCGGAGCGACTATGCACAACAGCTCGAACAGGATGTTGGCTCCGTTGAGAGCCGTGATGCCTTGTGGATCAAGTGGTGGCGATACCTCGCACATGTCGGCTCCTATGAGATCCAGTCCTTCGAGGCCACGAAGCACCACTTGGGCGTCGCGCATGCTCAGACCGCCCGGCTCGGGCGACCCGGTTCCCGGCACGTGGGCGGAATCGAGTACGTCGATATCGAATGTCAGATAGGTGGGGCCGGTCCCGACGATGCGCTTGATCTCGTTGATGACAGCCGCGCGGCCCATCGCCTCAAACTCATCGAAATCTATGATACGCATGCCGTGCTTTTCATTGAATGCACGGTCCTCACGGCTAAAGCGCGAGCCTCGAAGCCCTACCGTCACGGCGCGCTTCGGGTCTATCAGGCCTTCCTCGACACCTCGCGCCAGCAATGTGCCGTGGTTGTAGCGATCTCCGTAAAGCTCGTCGTTGGTGTCTGGGTGGGCGTCGAACTGGATAAAGCCGACCGGACTCGTCGTGACCGTTCCGCGCAGTACGAAATAGGTCACTCCATGATCGCCACCGCAGACCACAGGGGTAATGCCTTTCTCGGCCAGTACGCTGAAGTATGCTGAAATGCCTTCAACGGCGCTCTGGGCATCCAGAGGATTGAACGGAGCATCGCCGAGATCTGCAATGGTACAAATGTCGTATGGCGACTCCCCGCCTCCCGCTGGAAAGCGTCGTATGAGGCGCGACATTTCGCGAACCTGGGACGGGCCGTGCCTCGTTCCACCGCGGTTCGTCGGAAAATCGAAGGGCACCCCGACGATGCCGATATCCACATCAGCGCCATCTGGCAGGTGCGGTAGCCGCATAAACGTAGATATGCCGGCAAAACGAGGAACTTGGAGTGAATCTAGTGGCCCGACGGAGGGACGTTTCTGGAGCACGGCTGTATCCTCTTCTTTCGAAGGGGAATGATGCGCCGAGAACAGCGCACTCACTATACGCAACGGACGAACTTTGTTTCGCCCTTATGAGGACAGGCCGACCCTATTTCGTCTGCTTGCCGTGAACCCTTTCAAGCACTCGGACCAACTGCTCAATCGGCTTCAAACCAGCGTTTTTGGACCTCACGGCAGCGACTACGTCATTCTCCGAACCCACCTCGCCAATTTGCTTCAACTTCCCCGAAACGACGTATGAAGCAGCGATGTAATCCGGTACATATCCCACGTTGCGCCCGGACAGGATCAGTGCAAGCTGAGCCTGCGCTCCCAATCCGATGTCTTCGGTGTCTCCCGCCTTCAGCGTGCCAGCGAAATTCTCCGGCTCAAGGTGACCTCGACTAGAATAATGATATTCACGAATTTTCTGCTGCGCCAGAGGGCTATTGTCGGAGTACAACTCGTGACCTTCGGCACAGTATAAACGCAGGGTCTCTTTGAAAAGGGGAATTGATTGGATTCCCCGAAGCCGAGTTCTGTCTACCGCGACGGTTATGCCGATCTGTGCGGTGCCGTCGGCAACTTTGCTCAAGACCTGGAAACCGGCCATTATCTCGATTTTGAGCTTTATCCGGCGTCCGTATGAGTTTACGTATTCCTTCAAGGCCTCCGGAATTCGCGATGCCGGATTGACGATAACGTCATCCTCCAGCGCCAGGACTAACTCGCCTGAAAGTCCGTCCCCCACACTCGCCAAGTCGAACTTGAAATCGTCCACAGCCAAAAAGAGGCGTTTTGCTGCGGCATAGACATCCTTGCCTTCCGGCAGGACTCGAAAGCCGCCTGGCCCACGATCGCATAACCGGATGCCCAATCTGATCTCAAGTGACTTGAGATTTTCGCTCAATACCGACTGGGAGATATTGAGTTGCCCTTGAGCCGCGGCAAAGCTGCCCTGTTCAACAATTACGACAAAGACCCGAAGGAGCTTGAGATCAAGGTCGCTCAATTGCTTCAGCTTCGACATGCGGGTGCTCCTTGTCGTCCTTGTCGCCGAAATTAGTGGAAGTCGGAGCAAATGGCTATTGAGACCTAGCCGATCGAGATGAGCGAAGCTCTTTCCGAAATCGATATGCGACATTCCCAATATCGTTTCTCATAGAGACGAAATGGCTTCCTGCGCAACAGGAAGGACCGCCGACTATGGGCTGCACAGGGGCGCAACGGGCCGCTTACGTCGAGTTCCTCGCAGCGGCTTGCGCGTGACGGATGGACGGCATGGATGGGCGCCAAGCTAAAATCGCGCAGCCTAACGATTTCTGCCCGGCCTCCCGCAGTCACCGATTCAAGGATCGCTGTCGCCCTTTCGGGATTCGGGCACTTCCGACACAGGCACATTACGGCTCCCAACAGCTCGACACGACCCGAGTGCCCCAAGTGAGCGTCTGAAGACAATCTGCATCTTACAATCTCGAACCCATCACTCTCACGTGATCCGACGGTCACCCGATGCAATGAGCTGATCTTGCGTAACAACAATCGCTTCCCGCATGAGCCGCGCAAACTCGTCGATTTGGCTGTGGCTAAGCACCAAGGGGGGCGAGATGATGTTCATGCTTCCCAGGGGTCTGACGATGAGGCCAAGTTGTCCGGCATTCCTGGCGATGAGATCGCCTACTCCAACAGAAGGACTGAACGGCTCCTTTGTAGACCGATCTTGCACGCTCTCGACGCAGATCATGAAATGGCTGCCTCTGATATCACCAACCAAGGGCAGGTCTGCGAGCTCGCGCATCTTCTTTTCAAAGTATAAGCCCTCGCTGCGTACGTGAGTGCAAATGTCTTCCCTTTCCATTAAAGCGATATTCGCAAGGGCGGCCGCGCACGCGGCCGGATGGCCGGTGTAGGTGTAGCCGTTCACGAAAGGCGCCTGAGGCTCCGCTTCGACCAGCACCTTGTGGATGCTGTCCGAAAAAACGAACCCGCCAAGGGGCTGGTACCCGGACGTGATGCCCTTGGCAAATGTGATGATATCGGGCTCAATACCGAACATGTCTTTCGATGCGAAGAAATGCCCGAGCCGGCCGAAGGCGGTGATCACCTCGTCGGCAACGTAGAGGATGTCGTATTCCTTGCAGAGCTGCCAAGTTCTGAAATTGTAGCCATCCGGAGGTACGATCACACCTCCCGATCCCAGGATCAGCTCGGCAAACAATGCGGCGACATTCTCGGGGCCTAATTCCAAAATCGTCGCACGCAACTCGTCGACGAGGAAATCGCAAAACTCCGACTCGCTCATTCCGTCGGGACGGCGATATGGATAGGGGCATGAGACCTGCCGGATGATGTCAGTTACGTATCGCAGGTGCGGACTGCGCTCGCGCGGGTTGCCCCCCATCGATGCCGTCATGATGGTGCTGCCGTGGTAGGCTCGCAGGCGCGTGATTATGAATCGCTTATCGGGTTTCCCACGAACGCTCTGATAGAACTGGACCAGCCTGACGGCAGAGTCGTTTGCGGTCGAGCCACCACAGGTGAAGAAAACGTGATTGAGCTCGCCCGGTGCCAGGGATGCTATCTTTTCCGCAAGGCGCACTGCCGGCACATTCGCCAACCCATCGGTGGGATTGTAATAAGGTAGGCGTCGCATCTGCTCGGCCACCGCATCGCAGATCTCATCGCGACCATACCCCATATTCACGCACCAGAGCCCGCCCATGCCGTCCAGATAGCGCCGGCCTGCGGCATCGAACACGTACGCGCCCTCCCCGCCGGTTACCACCAGGGATTCGGTTTGCGCGGCAGAGCGAAAGGACGGCCAAGCATGCGTATAATGATCCCGGTCTGCCCGCGAAACTTCGGCCGTTTCCTCGTCATTGAGCGCGAATCTGTTGTGCGAACGAACGACTGTATCAATCTGCATTTGACTATTCCGTGTATTGAATTTTGCGCACTTGTCTGCCGCGGGTGCGTCCCAGGCGGCAGGTCGGTCGCGCCAAATACCGAAGCAGGGCCTAGAGGGCCCTGCAGTCCTCAGGCTTCCACCCGAAACGCACACGATCGCCGATAGAAAGGTTGGCTGCCCGTCTGTGCGTCAGTTTGATCGAGAGATCGTCGATCCCGCCGAAACCTAGAATGACGCGCACGTGATCTCCGAGATAGACGATCTCGCGCACCTTGCTTTCGTAGCTGTTCGCCAGATCATGCGCATCGGGACCCACGACGATCATTTCGGGCCGCACGGACAAAACGCGAGCCTCTCCTGCCTCAGCTTTGCGAGGCGAGTTTGCCAGCACGATTGCGCCGTCCTTCAGGACAAGCTGGCACTGGTCTCCGCTCACCTGCTTTACGATAGCCTCAACTCGGTTGTTCTCGCCGATGAACTGGGCGACGAAATCCGTTTCCGGGTTTTGATAGATTTCCGCTGGCGCCGCGATCTGCTGAATACGGCCTTCATTGAAGACGGCGATGCGGTCAGACATGACCAAAGCTTCGGTCTGATCGTGGGTTACATAGACCACCGTTACCCCGATACGGTCATGCAGATGCTTGATTTCAAGCTGCATATGGTCCCGCAGCTGTTTGTCCAGCGCGCCAAGTGGTTCGTCCATCAGCACGAGCTCGGGCTCGAACACAAGCGCTCGTGCCAAGGCAACCCGTTGCTGTTGGCCACCAGAAAGCTGACCCGGGCGCCGGTCCGCGAAAGAGCCGAGCTTCACCATGTCGAGCGCGGTTCGGATACGCGTCGTCTGCTCGGCTTTTCCCATGCCGCGCGCCTGCAACGGGAAAGCAAGGTTCTCCCCCACGGTCATATGGGGGAACAGCGAGTAGTTCTGAAACACCATACCCACGCCGCGTTTGTGCGGGGGAATGCCATTCATCGAACGCCCCTGGAGCCTTATTTCACCGCTCGTCGGCTCCTCGAACCCTGCCAGCATCATCAGCGTCGTGGTCTTGCCCGAACCGGAGGGGCCGAGAAGCGTCAGAAATTCGCCATTGGCAACGTTCAGGTTAAGCGATTTCACCACCATGGTGGTGCTGTCGTATGCCTTCTGCACATCGATAAATTGAAGGAAGGGATCGAATTGGCTGCTCATCTATCTGTCCTCGTTATGCGCTGCCAAGAAGCCGTTCGTTTCGCCTGCGGAGATATTCCGTCGCGAAGAGAAGGCCGAGCGTGATGATGAAAAGGATCGTGGAGGCTGCGATGACGACGGGGCTAAGCTGTTCGTTTACACCCGCCCAGAGCCTGCGTGGAACCGTATGCTGTTCCGGATAGGCCAGGAAAAGCGTAACGATGATCTCGTCCCACGAGACCACAAATGCAAAGACTGCGCCTGATGCTACTCCCGGCGCGATCAGCGGCAAGACGACTTTGCGGAAGACCGAAAGCGGTGTCGCGCCAAGGCTGACCCCGGCCCTGTAAAGATTGTTGTCAAAGCCGCTCAGCGCGGCTGTGACCGTGATGACGACATAGGGTACCCCGAGCAGCGCGTGGGCGATGATGAGGCCGGTGTAGGTTCCGACCAGGGACAATCGCGCAAAAAAGTAGACAGAGCCGGTAGCGAACACGACCACTGGAACAACCAGGGGAGACAGCAGCAAGCCCTGAACCAGGCCGCGGAAAGGCACATCCTCGCGATTGAGGCCGAAGCTCGCCATGGTGCCCAACACCGTGGCCACGACACACGCGCACAAGCCGATAAATAGGCTGTTGGCGAACGCCACATGCCATGCGACGCCGTTGGCACTGTTGCCAAATATTTCGGCATACCACCTCAGTGAATAGCCGGGCATTGGGTAGGTGAAATAAGGCTCGAGATTGAACGAGAGCGGGATCGCGACCAACAACGGAACGATCAGGAACAACAACACCAGCAGACTGACGGCGGCCACTGCCAGATTGGATGCCTTTTCCAGGGAGGTATTGGTCATTTCGTTCCTCAACGCGTGAAGGCCGTTGACGAAAACCGTCTAAGAACAAAGAGCGTGACGATGACGATTACGACCAGAATGATGCTCAATGCCGCGGCCATACCCCAGTTCAATTCTCGGCTGATGGCGGCAGCAATGAAATAGCTGAGCATTTGGTCGCGCGGTCCACCAACAAGCGCCGGCGTCACATAGAAGCCAAGCCCCATTATGAAAACGAGGAGAGCGCCTGCCGCCACTCCGGGGAAAACCAGGGGGAGATAGATTTTGAAAAAGACGCGCAGTGGTGAGGCGCCTAGGGATGCTGCGGCACGGGTATAGGACTTAGGAACCGACTTCATAACGCTATAGAGCGGCAGGACCATGAATGGCAGACAGATGTGGACCATCGCCACGTACACGCCGAACCGGTTGTGGATCAACGGAAGACGCGTAGCCGAAAGGCCAAGTTTCACGATGATGTCATTGAGAAGACCCTCGCCCTGGAGTAGGACGACCCACGCCGTGGTTCGAACCAGAATCGACGTCCACAGCGGCACCAGGACCAGAAACATGAATAGGTTGGCTCGGCTCGGAGGCTGAGTGCTGATAAACCGTGCGACGGGAAAGCCAAGCGCAATCGAAATCAGCGTGACGATGGCACTGACAAAGAACGTCCTTCCAATCAGAGTGAGGTAGATCTGGCGGTCTGGAGATGCCCATTCGATGGAGCCGTCGTCAGCCGTGCGCAAATCCAACGCCGCCAGAACATAGAGGGGAGTAACCGCCCACGTGCCACGCTTAAGGGCAGCCCAATAACGCGTCTCCTCCCAGCGGGGGTCAATGGCTATGAGTTGCTGCTTCGGCGTTCCAAGGCTTGCGCCTGCTTGCGAACTGTCTTCCGCGGTAGCGTTGCCGAAGATGGAAAACCCGTCGGGTACGCTCTCCTCTTGTGCTGGCTTGGACGTCGCATCTGCCGCTTGGCGCAACCCGGACGCCGTGGACAATATCAGCGAGCGGAAGCCGATGACATCGAAGTTCAGGCGTGCAGCAGCGATCGTAACTGCTTCCGGCCTCGAGCTGTCACGCAGGTCTTGGGCCAGCGCTTCAAATACCTGTTCAGACGGGGTCCCAATGCCGTCCCAACCTTGGATGGCTTGCGACGTCAATGGGAAGCCCGTCCTCACCTCGTCATTGTGAAAAGCCAACGTCATGAAGGACAGGATCGGGAACATGAAAAAGACGAGAACGAAGGCCAATAACGGGCCGAACAGCGCAAGAGACACTAACCTGCGCTTTCGGCCCGACTTTTTCACCGCGCGATGAAGCTGTGCGGGCTGCAAAACCTGCTCGGCCTCCGCGGGATGAAATGAGGTGACTGACATCGGATCAATCCTCGGCTTTCGCGGCTCAATGATTGCTTCTCGGCGCAACACCATGTGGCGCTACGGCGCCGATAAGCTGCTGGAAGCGTCGCCGACAACCGGCGAGACACCCGAGTGAGGCGGCAATCTCGTGTCAAATCAAAAAGGGCCACGCCCGTTCAGAGGACAGTGGCCCTGGAAGATGGCTATTTCTGGAGCCAATTGGTCAGCCGAACAGTAAGGTCTTCCTGGTTGTCGGCATAGAACTCGGAGTTGAACGCGAAGGCGTTTTTGCTGTTTTTCGGGCTGGTCGGCAAGCTGTCGACATACTCATTGCCGACAAGGGGGATGGCAGCCTTTAGAACAGGCCCGAATGGCGCAACTTCGCTCAGCTTGGCGGCGTTCTTCGGTTCCGTGATGAACTTGAGGAACTTCGAGGCGTTCGCAGCGTCCGGAGACCCCTTGGGCATGATGAACCAGTCGTAGTCAAGCCCCGGAAAGTCCCAGACTATCTGCAGGTTCTTGCCTTCTTTCTGAGCCGCGACGATCCGGTTGCCCCAGACAGTCGACATTGTCACCTCGCCATCGGCCAGAAGCTGTGGCGGTTGCGAGCCCGATTCCCACCAGACGACCTGGTCCTTGATTGTATCCAGCTTTTTAAACGCGCGATCGATCCCTTCACGCGTGCGCATGACTTTGTAAAGATCTTTGAGGGTGACCCCGTCCGCCAGGAGCGCTAGCTCCATTGCATAGACCGGGTCGCGACGGATCCCGCGCTTACCGGGATATTTCTTGAGATCGAAGAAGTCCTTGATTGACGTCGGGGGATTATCCTTCAGCTTATCTGCATTGTAGGCGATATTGGTCGAAAACGTTGCATAGGCCAGACCGCAGGGCTGGAATGCCCCGGGGAGATAGTCCTTGGCGGTTCCGACTAATGCGGGATCGAATTTTTCAAGAATGCCCTGTTCGCAGCCGCGCTTGACGAGCGCCGTCTCTGCCCTGACGAGAGACCATTTGTAGGATTTCGTCTGCACCTGGCTAAGGATCGTCGACAGGTCTCCCTGCCAAACGTCGTCGACGACCTTGATGCCGGAGTCCTTGGTGAACGGCTCGAAGAACGCTGCTCTGTCAGCGGCTTGAGATGCGCCGCCCCATTCCGCAACCGTGATGCTGTCAGCGGCGGCGGCCTGAAACGCCTGACCGGCCAGCGCGATCGCAGCAACGAAACCCAATTTCAACTTGTACGACATTTTATGTTCCCATTGGTTGTTGTTGTTGGGAAAACAATCTGCGCAAGTTCGGGCACATTCAATCGGATTTGGGCGAACCTTGGTTCGGATGTCGTCGGGCGGAACCAAGCTGTCAGCATCCCAGCGCGAGCCTCCGCCATAGATCAAGGCAAGCGCCAAAAGACGAGGCGCCTGCGCCGCATGCTTGCTCTTGCGGCCGGACACCGAAGACCTTCCGCGTCAAAATCCGCCCGTAATGAAATCGCTGCTCCCATCGCAAACCTCCCGTTTGCTATAGAGGTTCCGATCCATCGTCATTTGGGAAGCTCAAGTGTCTCACTCAGCAAAGGGCGTATTAATCCCTGTCAACTTGCCGGATTGCGCGCGGTGACGATCCACGCCGCGCCGTTGATCATCACCGACCGCTCACCGGGGCAGCCCGCAAAGACGGCGCGAACCGCAGCCGAGGCGCGGGCGCGGATATCGTCTGGCTGATCAGCGAGAGAGCGCGCCAGCGGGCCGACCTCGAGTGTCATCTTCACCGCGTCGTCGAGCGCCGCGTCCCGCGTCTCCCCCTTACCGAACGGGATGGAGGCATCGAAGGGCGCGATAGCGACATCGGTGAAGCCAGCCACCGTTAGAATACGCGCCACCCGCCCCTGGTCGCCAAACGAGAACGGGCCGGCTTCGGGACCGGGCGGCGTCATCGGCGGGAGGATGCCCTTCATCGCGCCCATCGGCAAGCGCACCCAATCGTTCTCGGCCATGCCGCGCCAGCAGACGAAAGCGACCCGCGCGCCCGGCTTGAGCGCACGCCGCATATGAGCGAACGCCGCCGTAGGATCGTCAAAGAACATCACCCCGAAGCGCGAAAACAGGATGTCGAACGCGCCCTGGGGCAACTCGGTGCTGCTGGCGTCGGCCACCTGGAACAGGGCCGGCGTATCCTGCGGCGCTAGCGCGCGCGCTCTGCCGATCAGCGGTTCGGATATGTCCACGCCTAGCACATGGCCCCCCACGCCGACGCGGGCGGCCAGATCCAGACTAGACGCCCCCGCGCCGCAGCCGACGTCCAGCACGCGTTCGCCCGTGGCGGGCGCGGCGGCTTCGATCGCGGCCTGGCCGAACACCGCCATCATGGCATCGAGCCGGGCCTGGTAAGCGACCCAGCGTTCCCCGCTTTGGCCATTCCAGCCGGCTACCTGATAAACATCTTTCTCTGTCATGCCATTGTCCTTGTTCTGATCCGTAATTCTTTACCGGCTATCCGCCCGCGTGGTTGTTGCCATCGTGCGCGGCGATGAACATGGCGACCGCCGACCGGCAATAGGATTCGATTTCGTTATCGTCCTCTGCTCTCGCCTCATCGAAGCGTGCGATCATCAGGAGATCGGATCCTTTGAAAAGCGCGGCAAACAAGCGGGCGGACCGGAGAGGATCGGGCACGTTCAGAACCGCCTTCGCGTGCAACTGACGCAACAAGGCCTCGATCTGGGCGATGACATAGGCGGGGCCGGCTTCGTAATGGAGCTTGCTTAACGACTTTGGATTCGTCTTGTCGGCCATTACCATGGCTTCGACACTGCGGACGTCTGATCTCAACAGCGTGCGAAGCAGGGATGATCCCACCGCCATGAGCTGATCTTCGATCGAACCGTCGACGCCTTCAAGAAGAGCCTGTGGTGCAAACTGATGGCAGTGGGCCGCGAGGGCCGCGCTGAACAGCGCCTCCTTGTTCTCGAAGTGCCGATAGATGCTGAGCTTGGATATCTTCGCCCGCTGGGCGACCTTGTCCAAGGTCGTCGCTTGAAAACCCAATTCCACAAAGAGTTCGCCCGCGGCGTCGACTATCGTTTGGCCAAGCGCCTCGTTGGCGGGCCGGCCGCGCCTGCCCTGGCTGGTTTTTTCGGTCACAACAATTGCAGTCCTTGACAGTATCCTTATTCCTGAATTACGATACCATTCAGTGTCGGAAATATGCAAGCCAGAGATTGGATTTTTACCCTGTCCTCCAAACCGAAGCCGCCCGGCGATATCGAATGCGGCATCGTCCGGCCGTTCAACACAGTGATGGGCGACTGTCCGGGCGATGCCGGTGCCCTGCTCTCTGCCCGTCTCGAGCGCGTATCGCTGGACGCTATTTCGCGCCAGGCCCAACCCAAACCCCTCCATCCACAACACGGAGCCCATCACCATGGATGACGTCATCATCATCGGCGGCAGCTTTGCCGGTCTCGCCGCCGCCCTGCAGCTCGGCCGTGCCCGCCGCAAGGTCACCGTTCTCGATACCGGCCTGCCGCGCAATCGCTTCGCCGGCCACTCACATGGTCTGCTTGGCCACGATCACAAGCCACCGCTGGACATCCTGGCCGAGGCGCGGCAGCAACTGGCGCGTTATCCCACGGTCAAGCTGGTCAATTCGCGGGCCGACAGCATCTCCGGCGCCATCGACGATTTCTCCGTCCTCACGGGCGATGGCGAAAGCCTAGGCGCGCGTCGCCTGATCCTGAGCTATGGCGTTGTCGACCAGATGCCTGATGTTCCGGGCTTTGCCGAAAGCTGGGGCACATCCATCGTGCCCTGCCCCTATTGCGATGGCTTTGAGGTCGCTGGCCAGCATTGGGGTCTCGTCTGGTCCGGCCCACAGTCGATGAATCAGGTCAGGCTGTTCCACGATTGGACCGACAGGTTGACGGTCTTGCCCGATGGTCACGACATTGCACCCGATATCCGGGCCGATCTGGCGCGCCGCAACATACCTGTCGTTGATGGCCGGATCACCGTGATCGCCCAACACGGGGCCCATAACGCCACCGTCAAGCTCGATACAGGCCCCAATGTCGCGGTCGACATCCTGTTCGCGCATCCGCGCATCAAGCCATCCGCAAGCCTGCATGAATCATTGGGCCTCGCCACAGTCGATACTCCTCTCGGCATCGTCCTCAAGGTCGACGAGCGTCGCGAAACCAGCATGCCCGGCATCTATGCCGCCGGCGATCTCGCCACCCCCGGAATGCCCTCGGTCACCACGGCATCATGGCAGGGCGCAACGGCCGGCATCTCCGCTCAGCAGTCGATGCTGGCTTGAGAGCAAGCAGCATCGATCACGCCAGTTTCGATTTCACATAGACAGGAGCGCCACCGTGACTGCCGTAAAACCATTTAAACCTCTAGACGAGAAATTTCCGTTTGAGCGCCAACTCGGCATCGCGGCCGCGCCAGTCGTGCTCATCAACCTCTTCATGGTCGATCCCGCCGACGAAGCGGGCTTCCTGGACGCTTTCAAGGCGGCTGGCGAGATCATAACGAAGAAACCGGGCTTCATTTCCCTGCAACTGCACCGAGCGATCGGCGATAGCCCGACTTACCTGAACTATGTGGTGTGGGAATCCACCGAGACGGTCCACGCCGCCTTCACTGATCCCGAGTTCCTCGCGAAACTTCCGGCATATCCGTACATCGGTCGTAGCCAGCCCCCACCTGTTCCAAAAGGTCGCCGTCCCCGGCTTTTGCACGGCCTGACTCCGGAAATATCGCACGGCGCGCTGGCGGGTATCTCTGCCCAACAGTCGATGCTGGTTTGAGAGCACGGACTGGAGGATGAGCATGGCCGACGAACCCGACAGCGCGGGTGTGCGCTTCCCTCCGCCCTTCCTCTATCTGGGAGCGCTGCTGTTGGGGCTGGCGGCGGAGCGGTTCGTCACCCTGCGCTCTTTCGGCATCGACTGGTGGTTGCTGGTCGCGACGGGCGCGCTGCTGTTCATTGCCGGCGCGGCGATGATGCTTGCGGCGGCGGGGCTGTTCCGGCGGCTGGGCACCAACGTTCCCCCGTCGCAGCCAACGACGCTCATCGCAACGACCGGTCCCTATCGGTGGACCCGCAATCCCATGTATCTCGGAATGGCGCTTATCTATGCCGGCCTTGCGATCGGCTTCGACGGTCCGATCGCCTTCGCCTTGCTCCCGTTGGTGCTGGTCGCGATCCAGACGCAGGTGATCGCCCGCGAGGAGCGCTATCTCGAAGCGAAGTTCGGCGACGACTACCGCCGCTACAAGGCCGAGGTTCGCCGATGGCTCTGACCATTCCGCCGCTGCCGCCTGCGGGGGCCCGAAACCAGCATTGGCTGGGAAGAAAAAGGAAGAATCGAATGAAACTCTACGACAGCGACCGGGCGCCCAATCCGCGGCGGGTTCGCGTTTTCCTTGCTGAGAAGGGGATCGCGGTTCCTTTGGTGTCGGTCGACATGGGCGCGCTTGAGCAAAAGAGCCAGACGGTCAGCTCACGCAATCCGTTGCAACGCCTGCCAGTGCTGGAGCTTGACGACGGCACCATCATCACCGAATCCGTCGCCATCTGCCGCTATTTCGAGGGGTTGCACCCCGAGCCCGCCCTGTTCGGGCGTGGCGCGCTCGGCAAGGCGCAGGTCGAGATGTGGCAGAGGCGGATGGAGTTCAACCTGCTCAGTTCCGTCGTGCAGGCCTTTCGCCATATCCATCCGGCCATGAAGGAATTGGAAATTCCGCAGATCCCCGAATGGGGCGAGGCCAACAAACCGAAGGCGGTCGCATTCCTGAAAATCCTCGACGACGAGCTGGCGTGCCGGGAATTCGTCGCCGGCGACAGCTATTCGATTGCCGATATCACCGGTCTGATCGCGGTCGATTTCATGCAGCCGGCGCGCATCAAGGTGCCGGATGAATATAACAATGTGTTGCGCTGGCATCAGGCGGTCTCCAGCCGGCCGAGTGCCGCCGCTTGAGCGTGGAACTGGACGGTTTTGCAGCGACGGTTCGGGCCTGCCGCATCTGCGTCGAAAATCCCGTCGGCAAACCGCTGCCGCATGAGCCGCGGCCAGTGCTGCGGCCATCATCCAGCCCCCCATCCTGATCGCCAGCCAGGCGCCGGGATCCAAGGTGCACCTGTCGGGCATGCCTTTCACCGATGCCTCGGGCGACCGCCTGCGCAGCCGGCTTGAGGTGACCGGCGACGAATTCTACGACATTGAGAAATTCGTCATCGTGCCGATGGGCTTCAGGCAGTCTCGGATTTGGCGAAAATCGCGACCGACGTGGACATCGTTGTCAACAACGCCGGCACCCTGGTGCCGGAGCCCCTGTTGACCGTTGGCTTCGACGGTGTCGCCGAGATGTTCGACGTCAACGTCTATGGCCGGCTTCGCTTCGCGTCGCGAAGGCGTTCGCACCGATCCTGCCGACGCCTACTCCGCTGCAGGGGTCGCGGGGGGCAGCGGCAAGTCCCAGGACGAGGCCAAGCGACGCAAGGGCGACAACTTTCGATCGAAACATGGGTGCACTCCAATTTTGTGAATGGACCCTCAATTGCTCTGGACGCGCTGATCAGTCATCGCATCAATTCCTACGACGCTGGCCGATATTAGGCGCGAAGCTGCCGTTCGCGTCCCGAAAAACCTTCGTCGGTTTCGGTCAGACTTTCGCGTTCCATACCGTTCTTGCAGCACCAAGACAGCTCCGTCACGCCAACATCGCAGAAAATACCGCAAGTCTTTTGAGTGGGAGGAAAGGCGGTAGCGCTCTCCCGCCCCGACGGGGAGAGAGTGTTTCCCATTTTCAGGTCGCAGCCGCAGATTACCGTCTGAGCCGAACGCAGGCCTTCACTGTACCAAGAGAGCCTTGCAGACAGGCGAAGCCGTGAGGCGATACTCGCCCACGCCTCGACCAGTCACAGCACAGCGGATTTGAGCGAGCGCTCGACCGCGTCGCCGAGCTCATCGTGGCGCGAGGCGACCATGGCGAGGCATGGCTCCCGCCATACGACCATTTGGAGCGCGCCCTGCAGGATCATCGAGCAAAGGAGGAACGCCTCGCCGCAGTGCGCCAGCGTGTCATACGATCCCAGGATCGAACGGCAACACGATCTTCCAGGCCGAAGTCAGCGACCGTCCGTGATACGTACTTAGGGGATTTGGGGAATAATAACAGCAGGACCGGATAGCTCGCGCGCTTCGACGGCCCGATGCAGGTCTTGAACCTGGGTCCACTCGAACCGGGAGTAGGAATTGGTATCGAACATTCCGTCCGACATGGCCTTAAATAGGTTGGCGGCGTTCTCCCGAAATTGTGCAGCTGCCGCGTTGTGCGGAAAAATGGAAGGCCTGGTCAGGAAGAGACAGCCTTTGCGGTTCAAGAGTTCCGGATCGATCGCCGGAGCCGGTCCGGATGCCATGCCAAAGACAATGACAGTTCCGAAAGGGGTGGTCAGATCCAGCGAAGACAGGAATGTGTCTTTGCCTATTGAATCGAAAACTGCGTCGACCTTGGTACCTCCGGTCCATTCGAGAATTTCGTCCTCCCAGCCTTTTCTCGAATAGTTGACAGCGAACGCACATCCGTTGGCTTTCGCCAACGAACATTTCTCGTCCGATCCGACCGTCCCAATGACGGTTGCCCCAAGCTTACTTGCCCAACTCGCCAGTATGGAGCCGACACCGCCGGCAGCGGCGTGCAGGAGCACCAGATGCCCATTCCGCACGGGGAACGTTTTTTGTATCAGATACTGCGCCGTCAGACCTTTGAAGAAGTGGGCGGCGATCACCTCGTCCGAAAGGCCATCGGGAACGGCAACCAGCTTCTCGGCGTTGACGGTCCTGAATGTCGCGTAGGCTCCTGGGCCCGCGCCCATATATGCGACCCGATCGCCGATCTTGAACTCCTCTACTGAGGAATCCAGATCCTCAACCACTCCCACTGCCTCATGTCCCAGGCCAGTAGGCAAGAGAAGCGGCGCTATGCCTTTGCGTTGCGATATATCGATAAAATTGAAGCCTATGGCAGTCTGCCGAATGGTCACTTCTCCACGGCCGGGTGGCCCCAACTCCAAGTCAGCAAAGTGCATGACCTCCGGGGGGCCATGGTGCTCTATCTGAACAACTTGAGCGTTGGGCATTTGGAAATTCTCCTGTCGTCATCGACCGAGATGGGCATCCGGCCTTTTGCCGGGTCATCGCGGACGTATACGAATGTCGCGACCTCTTGCCGGCAGGCCATCATGATTGTGCGAACCAATATTTGGTTTCGGCACTGAAGGGCTGGGCCACGTCGCTCCTTGAAAGACCCGAGTACCGGCAGGCCGACAGCTTGATCAAGTTCGGGCAAACAGTCCTGTCACGTGTTGCGACCGCTCAGTCATCTGCTCCGGCGCAAGCCTGCATCGGTTAAAGCGAAACCTTGCTTCGCATTGTTCAAATTGCGTTCAGTCGCGACGTCGGCTCTTGCTCGGCAGGGGCGCAGAGTTTGTTGCGCGTCCCTGCGAATTGAATCTGCCTGCCAATATTGGATCGTGGAGATGTCCTACAAACTGATCGTGCAGCAATTTGCCGACGAGATCGCCGTACTAGACGGCGAAACAATTCTCGAAGCGGCGATGCGCACCGGGCACGACTATCCTTCGGACTGCAGAAACGGAGTTTGCGGCGAGTGCAAATGCGCTCTCATCTCGGGTTCCGTGGACATGAAGCAGTATCTGGATGTCGCCCTCGACGAGGACGAGAAGCAACAGGGTTATATTCTCGGCTGCCGCTCGATGCTGCGAAGCGATTGCGAAATTGCCCTGCTTGAGCGGGAAGAAGCGCCTGCTGCGGCCTTACGTTCGGTGCAGGCAACGGTGCGATCCGTCGAGCGGGTCACCCATGACATTGCTTTAGTGCAAATGGTTACGAAGGACGGCCGGCCCTTCGACTTTGCTCCGGGCCAGTATGCCAATGTGCAATTCTCCCAGCATCCGCCGCGAAGTTATTCCTTCGCCAACACGCCGACCTCAAACCTCTTGGAATTTCACATAAGGGCGGTTCCCGGCGGCAGAGTCAGCCCACACCTCTATGCCGACCTTAAGCGAGGCGACGAAGCCATCATCGCCGGCCCAAAAGGCATGGCATATCTGCGCAAACAGCATGTTGGGCCAATAGTATTCTGTGCTGGAGGTTCAGGGCTGGCACCTATTCTGTCGATGATCCGCTGGCTCAGCCGTGAGCAGGTTGCAAGAACCGCTTATGTCTTTTTCGGCGTTCGGTCAGAAAGAGATGTCTATTGCGAAGCAGAGATAACCCATCTTTGCAAGAATCTGGCGTGGGTTCCGCCACAGATCGTGCTGTCAAGCGCGAGCGGCGAAACAGCTAGCCGCAAAGGTTTTCTCGCGGACGCTATCAGGCAGGATTTGACCAGTTGTGAGGGGATGAAGGCCTATCTCTGCGGTCCACCCATCATGATCGAGACCTGCCGCAAGTCGCTATTGGACCTTGGTCTCGCCCGACAGGACTGCCACGCGGACGTCTTCTGGACGCCGGCGTCCTAGCCGCGTCCAGCAATGATGAAAGCGTTCGTTGTCGAGCATGATCCTTTCCGACAACCGCGTTCCCTGTCGAGATCATACTCCCGATTTGCCAGTTCTCACATGATCACAACAGTCGGACCGAGCTGCTGCTTGGGAATGATTTCGCTGGCGTCTTGCAATATGCTGCAAAACTCCACGACTTTGGCCGGCTTCGGCGCCAGCTTACCCTGTTCGGTCATATGAGCCAGGTGTTCCAAGGTTTCCATGGTGAAGATGTCTGGCTCGTCAAGGGCCGAGATGGCCGGCGCTGAGTTGCGGACAATGTCGCCTTTCGACGAGACGTAGATCCCATCTTCCTCAAGCAAGGCCGAGCAATCCCACCAGGCGCCCTCGGTGCGGAAGTCGGCTATCACGTTGGCCTTGAAGTGCCCCAGTTCAGCCAATGACCTTTCTACCTGTTTCGCACCGAGCGCCGCCAAGGCATTGTGAGCCCAATCCTCAGCTACGGCGTGTACGGTCGCCTGCCTCGCAACTGCGAGTTCGACAGCAGCGGGACCTGCTCCCTCATTTGCGCCGAGTACGAGAATTGTCTCTGCGGAATAGAGACGCGCCCAGGTGAGTACGCGTTCGCCCAGGCTGTAGTGCGACGATAGAAGTGGCAGGATGTTGATCGGCAGTTCGGCCGGCACCGCGCATGCATCGAGCGCAGAGGCGACCAGGTACTCCGCGCCCCCACCGTCGCGGTCGATTCCCAAGAGACCGCCACCTTCGCGGCGACCGAGACCGGGATCGATGATCACTATATCGCCAAGGCGCCAGGCGGGCACATCTTCGCCCACCGCCACAATCCTACCAGCTACTCCGCTGCCGACGATGCGCCCCTTGTCACCCCCGGTGAAATCGCCGCTTAGCTCTTGCCGGCTTAGCGAGAATGCCATCACCTTGACGAGCACCTCGCCAGCACGCGGTCGCGGAACGGTACAGTCTTCGCGCACCTCCAGCGCGTCCGTCATTCTTACAAGTGCCCTCATCGTGATCTCCCGGAGCTCAATAGTTCGTGACCTGACGCAAAGGAACACGCTGGCAGACCTAGAATAGGGCAGCACCCCTCCTTGTAGGGCCTTTTCGACTTTTCTGCGCGGGTTTGGAGCCGAAGTTTGGTTCTTGAAATGGCTATGGTCACGTTGGAGAAGCGGGGTGCAGTATCACGTAGGTGAGATGCTGACGGGCCGAACGATTTTGATTGGCGGGCGGGCTTAGTCGGTGGGAACTATCTCGCGCCGCCAGTCATCTTTCTGGTTCGAGGATCATCAACCGCAGTAGTCGCCGAGGGCGCCGCCATTCACTACGCTGCGATGTCTCAGTCCCGGTTCCTGCGCTCCTGGTCCTGCGCGCCTATGCGTTTCGGCGCTTGCCTTCCAAGAGATCCAAGACGGCGCTCGCGGCGTCCAACACACTAGTGCCGGGACCGAACACCGCCGCCACGCCGTGGTCGATCAGGAACTGGTAGTCCTGGCGCGGAACGACGCCTCCGCAAATGACGATGATGTTTTCCTCGCCTTTAACCTTCAGCGCGTCGATCAATTGCGGCAGCAGCGTCTTATGGCCAGCTGCGAGCGAGGACACGCCCACGACATTGACCTTAGCGGCGATGGCCAGATCGGCCGCCTCGCCCGGCGTCTGAAACAACGGTCCGGCGACGACTTCGAAGCCGATATCGCCAAAGGCAGAAGCGATGATCTTGGCGCCGCGATCATGGCCATCCTGGCCGAGTTTGGCGACCATGATCTTCGGGATGGCCCCGCGCGAAGCCGTGAAGTCTTTGAGGCGCGAGACCAGCGTCTTGAACTCCGGCTCCTGGTCAAAGGCTTTGCCATAGACGTTGCTGACCACCTCGGGTACCGCCGTATGATCGCCGAACGCCTCACGCATGGCATTTGAAATCTCCCCCACGGTCGCGCGGGCCCGTGCCGCCTCGATCGCCGCTGCGAGGATGTTGCCTTCGCCGCTAGCTGCGACCTGGCTAAGTGCGACAAGCGTATCGCCGACGCGCTGGGGATCGCGCTGGCGCCTGGTCTTTTCGATGCGGGCAATCTGCGACTGGCGCACGGCTCCATTGTCAATGTCCAGGATATCGATCTGGTCCTCGGTCTCGAGCCGGAACTTGTTAACGCCGACTATGACCTCTTCGCCCTTATCGACGGCAGCCTGACGGCGTGTGGCCGCCTCCTCGATCAGCCGCTTGGGCAGTCCGGAGGCCACGGCTTTGGTCATGCCGCCCATCGCCTCGATCTCTTCGATTAGCGCCCAGGCTTTTTCGGCGAGCTCATTGGTCAGGGTTTCTACGTAGTATGAGCCCGCAAGAGGGTCGATCACCTTGGTGACGCCGGTCTCATGCTGAAGAATGAGTTGCGTGTTGCGGGCGATGCGTGCCGAAAACTCAGTCGGCAACGCGATCGCCTCGTCAAAGGAGTTGGTATGCAGGGATTGTGTGCCGCCAAGCGCCGCGGCCAACGCTTCATAAGCAGTTCGCACGATGTTGTTGTAGGGATCCTGTTCCTGCAGAGACACACCCGAGGTCTGGCAATGAGTGCGCAGCATCAGGGATGAGGGCTTCTTCGGTTCAAACTCATCCATGATCCGCGACCAGAGCAGCCGGGCGGCGCGCAGCTTGGACGCTTCCATGAAGAAATTCATGCCGATGGCGAAGAAGAACGAAAGCCGGCCGGCGAACTCATCGACGTTCAGGCCCTTGGCGATCGCCGCCCGGACGTATTCGCGGCCGTCGGCCAGAGTGAAGGCCAATTCCTGGACCAGCGTCGCGCCGGCTTCCTGCATGTGATAGCCGGAAATCGAGATCGAATTGAATTTCGGCATCTCCCTTGCCGTGTATTCGATGATGTCGGCGATGATCCGCATCGAGGGTCCGGGCGGATAGATGTAGGTGTTGCGGACCATGAACTCCTTGAGGATGTCGTTCTGAATGGTTCCGGAGAGTTTTTCGCGCGCGACGCCCTGTTCTTCTCCCGCGACGATGAAGTTCGCCAGGATCGGGATCACCGCGCCGTTCATGGTCATCGAAACCGACATCTCGTCGAGCGGAATGCTATCGAACAGGATCTTCATGTCCTCGACAGAATCGATCGCAACGCCAGCTTTGCCGACGTCGCCCTCGACGCGGGGATGGTCTGAATCGTAGCCGCGATGCGTGGCAAGATCGAAAGCCACCGACAGGCCCTTCTGTCCGGCGGCGAGCGTCTTGCGATAGAAGGCGTTGGATTCCTCGGCTGTCGAGAAGCCGGCATACTGACGGATGGTCCAGGGCCGCCCAGCATACATTGTAGCGCGCGGCCCGCGGAGGAACGGCCTCAGGCCCGGCAACGAATTGAGGTGGGCGATCTCGGCGAGTGATAGAAAGCAAATGAGGCCAGTGTCCTGGGGTGCCCCTGTCGGAGAAAACATTCACCCTTCCCTGCCCCCACAAGTGCTGCGCCGATTTCGCCTCTGCACCTTTGACGAACCTGCTGGACGTCGGAGACATCAGCAATCGCCGCTAGATCCAATGAGATATTGCCCAGGGACGGCCCGGGAGCGCGTAAAGAGGCCGTGTCGACACCCGGTACCTGCCAGCGCATCGCGCTGAAGGTCGTGTGCATGGCCTACAACGGACTGCGCCCGATCCGCCACTGATATGGCGGTGGCGTTCCGTTGACTGCGTAGTCGCCAACGATGCGGTCCTTGTAGATGCGTGGGTTGTGCGAAGACAGAGTACGGGCATTGCGCCAATGACGATCGAGGCCGATCGGCTTCCTGGTCGAGGACGCACCCAGCGCATCGAAAATAATCGTCGACGCTTCAAGAACAAGATCCGTGACGACCGTCACCGCTTGCGACGTCTCGAGTTCGGCGATGGCGTTGGCCTTTTCCTCGGCATCGGCATCGCCAGCAAAGTGTGCCTGATAAGCGCGTTCGATCGCTTGCGCGACCTGCAAAACGATGGCGCCAGCCGCGTAGGCGTTGCTGCGAATTCGGCCGACGACCTGAAGCACTTGCGGATCCTGGCTTGAGCGCGGGCCGGCGGCATTGGAGTATGAGCGATTGCGCGCGGCAACGGCGGCAGCAGTCTCGTTGGCTATCGCCCGGCCGATACCGGCGAGCGTGGCAAGATGCACCAGCTGGTAGAAGGCAGCGCCATAGCGGAACTTGTCATCGTCGACCACGACATCATCCGGGTCGACTGTAGCGTCAGTAAAGATCGTAGTGCCGCTGGCCGTAAGGGTTTGGCCAAAACCGTCCCAGTCGTCGACGACATCGACGCCCGGATCGTCTCGGCGCACTTGCACGACGATGCCTTCACCCTCGAGCCCCGTCGCACCGACATCGATCCAGTCGGCGAACAGCGAGCCGGTGGTGTAGTACTTGGTGCCGTTGAGCACCAGCCTGTCGCCCTTGTTCGAGATGCGGGTCGAGAAAACGTCCTGTCTGGCATCGCCGATCTCGGTCCAGGCATTGCCGGCGATCTCGCCGCGAGCAATCCGCTCTGTCCAGCGCTTGCGGCTCCAGCCAGCTGTCTTGTTGACGACATCCTCGACAAAACCAAAATGACCGCGCAGCGCCTGCGTGATATTGGAATCCGCTGCCGACAGCTCGATCAGGATGTTGGCGAGTTCGGGCAGGGTCGCGCCAAGACCACCTTCGGCTTCGGGTATGCGCAGCGCGCCCAGGCCCGCCTGTTTTAACTTCGCAATCTCCGCTACCGGCAGTTTGCGGCTAAGCTCCCGCTCGATCGCGCCGCCAGCGATCTGTGCAAATATCGGCCGGAACCGTTCGGCCAGTGTCTCATAGCGAGCGCTGGGGCCTGCGCCCCAGGCGCTATCGATCTGTGTCATTTTTGCATTGTCCTGAAATTAGCCGCCCCAATCGGTGCGGGCGAGGCGGTCAGTGAGATTTGGCGACATTGGCACCGCCCAGGTAGAAGTCCTGGACATCCTCACGGGCTCGCAGTTCCTCTGCCGTTCCCGCCAGAACAACGCGACCGTTTTCAAGGATGTAGCCGTGGTCGGCATAGCGAAGCGCGAGATTGGCGTTCTGTTCGGCAAGCAGGAAGCTGACGCCCTGCTCCCTGTTCAGAATGCGGATGATATCGAAGATTTCCTGCACGATGATCGGCGCGAGACCCATTGACGGCTCGTCCAGCAGCACAAGGCTCGGCTTGGTCATCAGCGCACGACCGATGGCCAACATCTGCTGTTCGCCTCCGGAGGTCAGGCCGGCCTTGACCTTGCGCTTCTCCTTGAGGCGAGGAAACCATGTGTAGATCCGTTCGACGTCGCGCTGCAGGTCTGCCCTGCTCGGCTTACGGACGAAGCCGCCGGAGAGGATATTTTCTTCGACCGTCAATTGCGCAAAGCAATGACGACCTTCCAGCACCTGCACGACACCTCTGGCGACGAGCCGGGAAGCCGAGAGGCCACTGACCGGTTCGCCCTGCCAGAGGATACTGCCGCGGCTGACCTTGCCGCGCTCAGGTCCGAGCAGATTGGAGACCGCCTTCAGCGTCGTCGTCTTGCCCGCGCCATTGGCGCCTAGCAGGGCAACGATCTTGCCCTGCTCGACCTTGAGCGACACGTTGCGCACCGCCAGGATCGCCTGACCATAGAGCGCTTCCATATTCTGGATCTCAAGGAAGCTTTTTGCTGCAATGGTCATGGGTCGATCCTGTCAGTGGGGTTGGTGTCAGTTCGTTGCTACACGGGGCTCGATGCCCTTTTCCTTGGCGTAGGCGGCCGCCTTTGCCTTGATGACATCTGCAAACAGCGAGGCGTCGGCCTTGATCCAGTCGGTCCTGGTGTCCCAGGACTGACCGTTCCATTGGATGATCTTGGCAGCGATGGTTTCGCCCTTGTGGTTGTCAATGGAAGTCTTCAGCGGACTGATGAGGCCTTCCGCGCCAAGCTCGGCGATCCGCTTCTGATCGATGTCGAGGTGTTCGAGCGCCCACTGGCCTTCAGCAGCGGTCAATGGCCTTTTTCCGAATTTCTTGTGGCCGGTGCGCAGCGCTTCGACGAAGGTGATGGCTTCGATCACGCCGTAATTGTAGTAAACCGTGCCGAACTTCGAATTGTCCTTCAGGTCGGACTTGCCCTTGTCGAGGATATCCGCCTTGAGCGTCTTCAAGATGCCGTAGTTGGTGCCCGGCGGAAAGACCGAGACGGCGAGGTAACCATTGGCGGCGGCGCCCGCCGGACGGGCGTCGTCTTCCGAACCGCTCCAGATATCGCCGATGATGCGATCGGCGGGGAAGCCGACGCGGGCCGCTGTCTTGATCGCCACCGGCGTCATGACGCCCCAGCCGCGCAGGAAGACCCAGTCGGCGCTTCCACGGCGGATCTGCTGCCACTGTGTCTGCTGCTGTTCGCCGGGATGCGGAACGGGGATCTGGATGTCTTCGAAGCCATATCTCTTGGCAAGGATGCCGAGCGGCTCGATCGTATCGCGGCCATAACCGCTATCGTGATAGAGCGTCGCGATTTTCAGCCCCTTGAGCTTGTCATAGCCGCCCGCCTGTTGGGCGATGTAATCGACGACGATCTGGGCTTCGCTCCAATAATCGAACACCAACGGATACTGGTAGGGGAACACGCGACCATCGGTGGCGATGTTCTGGCCACCGCCAGGGCTGACGATCGGGATCTTGTCGATGCGAGCCTTGTCGGTGAGTGCCACGTCGAGACCGCTCGAATGCGGATAGATTGCCGCCGTCAGCGCGCCGTTGTAGCCGTTTTTGTAGCGTTCGTAGCATTCGATGCCGCGCTCGATCGTGTAAGCCGTCTCGCATTCCTGGATCAGGATCTTGACGCCATCGACGCCGCCCTCGACCTCATTGATGTAACGGAGATAATCGATGTTGCCGGCACCGAACGGAATGAACGATGGAGCATAGGGCCCGGTGCGGTAGGTAAACAGCGGATAGAGCTGTTGGCCGGTGCCGTCTTCGGCGAAGGATGCGCTGCTCAGAAGCGTGACGGCCATTGCGGCAGCGGCCGCCAGCGACATGGTCTTGGTTAACAATGACATTGTGCAACCCTTGTTTGAGTGGTTTTGGGAAAGTGACGACTGATGCTTGGGAGGAGGCGAAAGACCCGGCGCCGAGGTGTTTCGTCTGTCTGAGTTCAGTTGGATGATCGTGCTCGCGAGCGAAGGGCTTCCACGCCGCGCCTTCCGAGACTCGACAATCCATCCGGCTCCTTGATCAGCAGCACGATGATGATCGTACCGAAGATGATGTGTTGCAGGTTTGCCAGCGCGCCCTGATCGCCCAGGAATGACAAATCGATGATCAGCGACAGCCGGTCGAGCAGGATCGGCGTCAGCACGATGAAGGCGGCGCCTAGAAAGTTGCCGAATATGGTTGCAACACCGCCGATGATGACGATGAACAGGATCTGGAACGATTTGTCGAGATTGAACGCATGCGCGTCCGAGGTGCCAAGATATCCGAATGCCCAGAGCGATCCGGCGATGCCAAGGAAGAACGAGCTTATGGCGAAGGACAGCAGTTTGCGGCGCGCAACGCGGATGCCTATGACCGAGGCAGCCACATCCATGTCGCGGATCGCCATCCATTCACGGCCGACCCGGCTCTTGACGATGGCGAACGCCAGCGCGATGAGCAGCGCCGTGGTTGCAATCACGAGATAGTAGCGGTCGGTGGCCGACTGGAGGTCATAGTCGAGGATCTGCAGTCGAGGCGCCGAGATGGTCAGCGACTGGCTGTCATTCGAAAACCAGCTGAAATTGGTGAACAGCCATTCGAAGGAGAACTGTGCGCCGAGGGTCGAGGCGCCAAGATAGAAGCCCTTGATGCGCAGCGACGGCAATCCGAAGATGACGCCGGCAATCGCTGCGATCAGGCCGGCAAAGATCAGAACCACCGGCAGCGGCAAGAACGGCGCGCGCAGCAGCAAATTGTAGGTCGAGAAGGCGCCGATCGACATGAAGGCGGCCGAACCAATCGACACCAGCCCGGTGTAACCCATCAGCAGGTTCAGGCCGATGCCGGCAAGCCCCATGATCACCGTCGGGATGATGATCGAGCTCAGCCAGTAGTCGTCGGCAATGGCCGGCACCGCAAAGGCGGCGATCAGGCCAGTGACGACGGCAATGGTGCCAACCCCAAATGCAGGCCGGCGCAGCGGCTTGGACGGAGCGGATTCCTGCAGCGTGGTCATCATCAGACCCTTTCGATTTCGCGGTCGCCAAACAGGCCGGCCGGACGTATGAGCAGGAAGCCGACAGCGAGGATGTAGGCAAACCAGGTGGAAACGCTGCCATTGACCAGCGGGCCGACATAGATGTCGGCCAATGCCTCGGTCGCGCCGACGAGCAGGCCGCCGGCGATGGCGCCCGGGATGGAGGAGAAGCCGCCGATGATCAGCACCGGCAGCGCCTTGAGCGTGACTAGCGACAGCGAATATTGCACGCCCTGGCGCGATCCCCAGACAAGGCCCGCAACCAGGGCCACGATGCCGGCGACGCTCCAGACGATGCGCCAGATGACAGGTAGGCGGATGCCGATCGACTGCGCCGCAAGCGTGTCGGCAGCCACCGCGCGAAGCGAGATGCCCATGCGTGTCTTGTTGAAGGCGACGGCCAGTGTGGCGACCAGCGTCAGCGCGATCAACGACGCAACAATGTCGAACTGGCTGACATAGATGCCGCCGACCTGTACGGCAACATCGGGGATGCCGAGATCGAGCATGTGAACATCCATGCCCATCAGCAGTTGGGCAAAGCCCTCGATGACATAGCTCAATCCCAAAGTGGCCATGAACAGGGTCAACGGATCGCGGTTTCGCAGCGGCCGCAGCACCAGCCACTCGATCAGTATCGCCATCACCACCATGACAAGCGATGTCACGATGAAGGCCACGGCGAATGGCATGCCTTTCTCGGTCAAGGTGACGAAGGTCAGCGCCGAGAAAAGCAGCATCGCCCCTTGCGCAAAATTGAAGACGCCGGATGCCTTGTAGATGAGCACGAAGCCGATCGCGACGAGTGAGTACATCACCCCGGCAAACAGGCCACTGACCAATGTTTCAAAGAAATAGGACATGAATTCCTCAGTGAACCGTGCCGAGATAGGCGGCAATCACATCGGGGTTCTTGCGCACCTCGTCAGGTGCCCCGTCCGCGAGCTTGCGACCGTAGTCGAGCACCACCACATGGCTGGCGAGGTTGAGCACGATGCCGACATCGTGTTCGATCAGCACCACGGTCGAGCCGACGACGCGATTGACCTCGCGGATCACGCGGCTCATCTCTTCCTTCTCTTCCTGGTTCATGCCGGCCATCGGTTCGTCGAGCAGCAGCAGCTTGGGGCCGGAGACCAGTGCGCGGGCGAGATCAACGCGTTTCTGCAGTCCGTAAGGAAGTGTCGAAACTATGCTTTCGGCATGACGGTCGAGCCCGAGGAAAGACATGGTGCGCTCGGCGTGGGCAAGGAAGCCGCGGCGCTCGGCACCGTCCCTGCCCAGCCGGAAGATATTTTCGAAAAAGCTGGCGGTGCCATGACGAGAAAGGCCGGCCAGCACGTTCTCGCGCACCGACAGGCGGCGGAACAACGCATTGTGCTGGAAGGTCCGGCCGATGCCGAGATCGGCTGCCTTCTGCGGATGGATCGCCTCGAAGCGCAACCCATCGAAGACAATGTCGCCGGCGTCGGCGCGATAGACGCCATTGATCACATTGAGAAGCGAGCTCTTGCCGGCGCCATTCGGCCCGATCAAGGCACAGATTTCACCCTTGGCGACACTGAAGCTCAGCGCATTGAGGGCTCGTACCCCCTTGAAGGACAGCGACACGTCGTGGAGTTCCAGCAGGCCGCTCATCACGCATTCACGGATTTGAGTCGGGCCGCCGCACCACGGTCGGCTTCGCGACGCTTGAAGGCTTCGATGTCACGGTACCCGTCGGCCGGATGCGTCGTAGGAAGATAGGGCCCTTCGCCGAACAGTTTTTCGCGCAACGTGCCGGGCTTATAGGCGGTGGGATAGACGCCGCGCTTCTGCAATTCCGGCACCAGCAGGTCGACGGCGGCCTCGAAGCTTTCGGGCGTCACCGCATAAGCGAGGTTGAAGCCATCGACCCCGGTTTCATCGACCCATTCCTGCAGGATGTCGGCGATGGTGCCAGGCGAACCGACGAAGACCGGCCCGACGCCGCCGATGCCGCCCCATTTCGCCAGTTCCTCGACGGTCCAGGCCTTGTCCTTGCCGGCAAAGTGCTCGACCATCGAAACGATGGCGTTTGTCTCGACCTTCTTGAGCGCGTCGGTTGGCGCATACTGACCGAAATCGATGCCGGTCCAACCCGACATGAACACCAGTGAGCCATCATAGGACGTATAGCTTTGATATTCCTCGAAGCGCTTCTTCGCCTTTTCGTCGGTCTCATCGACAATCAGCGTGGTGAGATTGTAGATCAGAACTTTCTTCGGATCTCGGCCCGCGGCGGCGGCCTTCTGGCGGATTTCGGAAACATAGGCCTTGAGCAGCGATTTGGTCGGCGCGCCGACGAAAACGCACTCGGCATGCGCAGCGGCGAATGCCTTGCCGGGACCAGAGGCACCCGCCTGATAGAGAACCGGGGTGCGCTGCGGCGACGGCTCCGACAGATGGTAGCCAGGCACCTCGAAGAATTTGCCCTTGTGGCCGATCTCGTGAACCTTGCCGGGGTCGGTGAAGATGCCGCGGACCGGATCACGCAGCACCGCGCCCTCTTCCCAACTGCCTTCGAACAGCTTGTAGAGCACCTCGACATATTCGGCCGCGACCTCGTAACGGTTGTCATGGCTTTTCAAGCCAGTCTGACCGACATTCTTGGCGCCGCTTTCCAGATACGACGTGACGATGTTCCAGCCGACGCGGCCCTTGGTATGATGGTCGGCGGTCGAAAGGCGGCGGGCGAATGTGTACGGATGTTCGAACGAGGTCGAGGCTGTAATGCCGATGCCGAGATGTTCGGTTGCAAGCGCGATCGGCGCGGCCAATTGCAACGGATCATTGACCGGAATCTGCGCCGCTTGCTCGATCGCGTGGTAGTTCGAGCCCTTGTAGACGTCGTAGTAGCCGATGACGTCGGCGATGAATATGCCGTCGAAAATACCGCGCTCGAGCGTCCGAGCCAGATCCTGCCAGTAGTCCAGATCCTTGTATTTCCAGGACTTATCGCGCGGATGCTTCCAGAGACCAGGGGATTGGTGGCCAACGCAATTCATGTCGAAAGCGTTGAAGCGAATTTGCCGACCCATCCGTCACTCCTTTGATAGCCCCGTTGGGCGACTGCGGGAGGAAACTAACGACATGGCGGTCGTCAACGAAGACAGAATATAATGTCTATGGAATATATAGAGAATTATTATTCCGCCCTGAGCCGAGATCATGGTTTTTACCGAAGCGCAGTAGATTCGGCGGCATCGTGAAAAGACATGCACACGGCGAGATTGCGCCGTGAACGGACATTGGCCATGCTCCGGAAAGCGCACAGGCGCAATGTGATTTCGAGGAGACGGATTCGCGCAGGATAACTTCGGCACTCACGACGATCCATAGGCGCCGTGATGATAGATCAGTGCCGGACCGGGCTCTCCGCTCACCACATGCCGGACGCTGCCGAGGATCAGCGCATGGCTGTGGCGAATAATGGTATCCTCGACGGTGCAATCGACCGCGGCAAGCGCACCTTCGAGCGCCAATGCGCCGCTTGCAAGGGTGGACCAGCGTGCACCCTCGTAGCGCGCCTGCCCCTTGAGGCCGCCTCGGCCAGCAAAACGGTCGGCAATCGCGATCTGGTCGGCGCGTAGCACATTCACGCAGAAGTGCCGATGCCGGCTGATGGCTGCCCATGTCGACGAGCTCAGGTTGATGCTGACGACCATCACCTCTGGTTCGACCGACAAGGAATGGGCGGTGGTAATTGTTGCGCCTGTCCGCTCGTCGCCAATGCCTGCGGTGACCACGGACACGGCTCCGGCCAGGTGTCGCATCGCAAATTTCAGGGGAATCCGGGTTTCATCCGGGAGAATGCGTTCGGTTAGTGTCATCTGGATAGCCTCATCGTGTTTGCAGCTTCACGACGCCCTGCGACGCAACGCCGTCTGGTATCCCAACCATTGGTGAATTTCGGTGGCGATGCCCTCGGCATGGGCGGTGACTTCAGGGATGCCCATCAGCTCGCCGACGCTGCCGCGCGCCAGTGGCCCGCTGATGAAAATATTGTCGGCCGGGTGACCTGACGCACCGACCGCGCGGCCCTGTCCGTAGGTCTCCAGACCGAGGCCGGCTGGGTCAAGACGGACCAGGCCCAGATGTCCAAGGGTGGCAATCGCCGTGTTGGTGCGAAGAATGTCGGCATGCGCCGGCCCGGTCGTGACGATCACACTGTCGAACGTCTCGACGATGAGGTCGTGTCGGCGCCTTGGCCGCTGCGTGACGCGGATACGCCCGTCGACCTCTTCGGCCTCGACAATCGATGCGGCGCGATAGGCGAGCGTGCCCTCGGCAAGACGTCGATCCAGCACGGCTGCTACCTGCGGCGCGATGCGGAAGCGATGCACGTCCCAGAGCGCGCGAAGATGGCGCACCACGCGGCGTTGCTCGGCGAGCGGCAAGGCCTGCCAGATCAACTGCCCCTGACGCCGGACAGCGTCGAGGACGGGATACCAGTCTTCGCCCTGTCGCGTTGCTGCCGCGATCGTGGCCCGTATGTGCCGGAGCAGCTCTGTCGCGCTGCGTAAAGGCAGGCTGGTGAAGTCGCCAATCGGGTCGCCCTGCATCGCGGCCTGCACATGCGAGCGATAGCCATGGCGCGACAGTGCCGTGATGCGGCCGCGATGACCTCTGCGGTCGAGCGTGGCGATGACGTCGGCCGAGGTCAACCCGGTGCCGACGATGAGAACATGGTCATCGCGCCCGATCGCCTGCAGCCGTTCGAGATCGTAGGGATTGGCCACCAACCCGGCGACAGTGGCCACGCCGCGCAGCGGCGCCGGCAGCGCCGGCAATGGATGCGTCGCCGCGATCACCACAGCATCGGCGGCAAGCGTTACGCCATCGGACAGGACGAGCCGGTAGCCCTCGCCATTGCGCGCGACCGAAGCAACCTCGGCCCTGACATGGCGGATCGCTTTGCTCTGCAGGAAGGGCTGCAGATGGGATTCGACATAGCGGCCGAAGACCCGGCGCTGCGGGTAGATCGCACCGCTGGCGGCGATGGCCGCCGCGTCATCAACGATGGCGCCGGTCTGCTCCAGCCAGTCGGAAAAATGGCCGGCCTCAGCGGAGATCAGTGTCATCCTGGAGGCCCGCACGTTGATGCGGTGCGAAGGATCGGCCGTGGAATAGGCCAGGCCGTGGCCGAGCCCCTCGCGCGGTTCGACGACCACGATATCGGCCACACCAGTCGGCAACAGCCGCGTCAGGTGAAAGGCGGTTGCGGCGCCGGAAAAGCCGCCGCCGATGATGACGACCGCCGGTTTGCTGGCCAAGTGGGAAGTGCTCAAGATTGGCTCGCGCGCAGCGCCGACGGGCGATGATCGCCGGCCACGGTTTCGCCGAACGGCCCCATGTTCACGGTTGTGGGCCGCGTCGAGATTTCGTGATCGAGCGGCAACAGCGGCAGCACCAATTCGCCGAAGCGATAGGCTTCCTCCAGATGCGGATAGCCGGACAGGATGAACGTGTCGATGCCGATGCGCCGGTATTCATCGATCCGCTCCGCCACGGTCGCCGCATCGCCGACCAAGGCGGTACCGGCGCCGCCGCGCACCAGGCCAACGCCGGCCCACAGGTTCGGGCTGATTTCGAGCTTGTCGCGGCTGCCTCCATGCAATCGGCTCATGCGCGACTGACCGACGGAGTCCATGCGGGCAAAAACCTTCTGCGCCTCGGCGATCGTCTTGTCGTCGAGGCGGCTGATCAGCCGGTCGGCATCGGCCCACGCCTCGTCATTGGTTTCGCGAACGATGACATGCAATCGGATGCCGAAGCTCACTTCGCGGCCGGCTTTTTCGGCAAGGCCTCGCACATGCTCGACCTTGGCCGCAACGTCCGCCGGCGGCTCGCCCCAGGTGAGGTATTTGTCGATCTGCTCGGCGGCGACTGCATTGGCTGCCTCCGACGAGCCGCCGAAATAGAGCGGCGGGTGCGGTGTCTGCACCGGCGGAAACAGCAGCCTTCCATCCTCGATGCGGAAATGCTTGCCTTCGAAGGCGACGGTTTCGCCGCGCAGCACCGCCTTGTAGATGTCGAGGAATTCCCGCGTCACCTCATAACGCTCATCATGGCTGAGGAAGATGCCGTCGCCCTTGTTCTCGACCGGATCGCCGCCGGTGACCACGTTGATTAGCAAGCGCCCGCCGGAGATGCGGTCGAGCGTCGAGGTCATGCGCGCGGCGAGCGTCGGCGACTGCAGCCCTGGACGGACCGCAACGAGAAAGCGAAGTCGTTGCGTCAGCGGCGCCAACGCCGACGCCACCACCCAGCTGTCTTCGCAACTGCGCCCGGTCGGCAGCAGCGCGCCATAATAGCCGATGGCGTCGGCCGCCTTGGCGACCTGGGTGAGATAGGGCAGGTCGACCGCCCTGCCCCCCTCGGAGGTGCCGAGATAACGGCTGTCGCCATGGGTGGGCAAGAACCACAGGACCTTGATCCTGTCGGGGGTGGCAGTGCTCATGAATAGTCCTTTGTATGTTTAGCCGACGCTCAGAGACTGTTTCGAAACTCGCTCTGGCGAGTCATATGGTGGTGGTTTCGAGAACCGGCGCGCAGCGAACGTTGGGTCCGTGAGCACCGGAAGCGCAGAAAACGCCATCAGATGGCCGCCAGAGTCTCAGCTCCAGGCGTGGAGCGGCGGGTTAACGTCGTTCAGATAATAGTTGCCGAGGATCGCGTATTTCCAGCGCACCGGATCGTGCAGCGTGTGGGTGCGGGCATTGCGCCAGTGACGGTCGAGATTGTGCTCGGCCAGTGTGGATCGCGTGCCGGCGAGTTCGAACAGTTTGTTGGTCGCGTTGATGGCGATCTCGGTGGTGAGGATTTTGGATTCGGCAACCGCAATCTGGGCTTCCGCGACGGTCTTCTCGTTTGGGTCGGCCACCGCGCGATCGACCGCAAGACCGGCCTTTTCCAGCACCGCCTCGGCCGCATTGGCGCGCAAGCGAAGGTCGCCGATAGCCTGGATGGTATAGGGATCCTGCCATGCATGATCGACGCCACTGTCGATCCACGCGCGCGACTTGGTGCGCACGAAGCTGACGGTTTCGTCGATCGCCGCCTTGGCGATGCCGAGATCGACCGCGGCCTGGATGATCTGGAAGACGGGTCCGTCGGCCGTCGGCTTGTTGTAACCCTTGTAGCCGGGGACGAGATGCGTCTTCGGCACCTTCACATTGTCGAGCAGCACCGTGCCGGAGAGTGTCGTCTTCTGGCCGAAGCTCGACCAGTCGTCGATAACGGTCAGTCCGGGCGCGCCGCGGTCGGCGATGGCATACCAGGCGCGGCCCTCATCATCGAGCGCCACGATCGGCACCAGATGGGCAAGCAGTGCGCCGCTCGAATAGAATTTCTGGCCATTGACGACGACATGGTCGCCGGCATCGACGAACTTGGTTTCGAAGTCGGCGGCACGCTTGGAGCCGAACTCGGAAAACGCGTTGCCGAAGCGCGTGCCGGACAACGCCTCGGCGAACAGCAGCTTTTTCTGCGCCTCGTCCGAGACGGTGCGGATGGCGGCCACGACGCCGAGATGGTTCTGCGGAATCTGGCCGAGCGAGGGATCGGCGGCCGAGATGATGGTGATCACCTTCGACAGCGTCACATAGGAAACCTCCGGCCCGCCATAGGCCTTCGGCACATTGATCGACCACAAGCCGCTCTGCGAAAACGCATCGAGCTCTTCCTTCGGCCAGATGCGTTCACGGTCCCGCTTCGAGGCTTCCCTGGCGAACTCAACGGCCAGTTTTTCGGCGATGGCGATCGCCTCGGCATCGGTCTTGATGACATGCGCCTTGGCCGACGGGCGCCCGACCGGAGGCACGGCGACGCGCGCGTCGGACGGCTGCTTGGATTGGATGGTCATGCTGCAGTCTCCTGGGGAAAGTGTTGCAATGGGAGCGGCGCGCCGCCGAGATAATAGGTCTTGATGTCATCGCGCTGGCGCAGGTCGGCAGCCGACCCTTCCAGCACGCTCTTTCCGTTTTCGAGCACGGTGGCGCGGTCGGCATATTTCAGCGCCACTGCCGAATTCTGCTCGGCGACAAGGATCGAAAGACCTTCATCCCGATTGAGCCGCTTCAAAGCGCCAAAAATCTCGTCGACGATCAGCGGCGCCAGCCCCATCGACGGCTCGTCCAGCACGAAAAGTCGCGGCCGCGACATCAGCCCGCGACCAATCGCCGTCATCTGCTGTTCGCCACCGGAGGTGAGGCCGGAGCGCGTGCGCCGCTTTTCGAGTAGTCTAGGGAACAGCGAATAGACGCGCTCAAGCTCAGCCTTAACGCCAGAGCGCGAGGACGAGCGCCCCAACGCGCCGGTCAGAAGGTTCTCTTCGACCGTAAGCGAGCGGAAACAGTGCCGACCCTCGAGAACCTGGACCAGGCCTTTGCGGACGAGGTGCGAGGGGCTTGCCCTTGAAACATCCTCGCCATCGAAAATGATCCGGCCGGCGGTGACAGAGCCGCGCTCTGCCGGCAGAAGATTGGATGCGGCGCGCAACAGCGTCGTCTTGCCGGCGCCATTGGAGCCGAGAAGCGCGACTATCTCGCTCTTGCCGACAGACAGGTCGACGCCGTGCAGGGCGGCGATGGCGCCGTTGTAGACGGCCTCCACGCGGCTGACCGACAGGATCGGATTTTCCGGGCTGGACATCGATAACTCCGCTGGGAAGATGGATGGCACGGCCGGCCCGTGGGCCGGCCGTGAGATCGTCAAACTCAGTTGCTGACCACCGCATCGGCGTCTTCGGCCGTGCGGATCTTGAGACCCCTTTCCTTGGCATAGGCCTCGGACGACTTCTCGATGATCGGGCGCAGCAGCTTCCAGTCGGGCGCGATCCAGTCGGAGACGACGTTCCACTTCTTGCCGTCCCACTGCTGGAAGGTCACGTAGCCGTCACCCTCGTGATTGTCCCAGGAGACGTTGATGGAGTGGAACAGGTCCTTGGCGCCGAGTGCCTCGACGCGCGCCGGGTCGAGCTTGAGATGTTCGAAGCCCCAGCGAACCTCATCGCCGGTCAGCGTGCGATTGCCGAACTTGGCCTGCGCGATGCGGATGGCTTCGACGTTGAGGATGCCGTTGACGATGCCGAGATTGTGGTAGACCGAGCCGATGCGGCTCTTGTCCTCGAGATTGCCCCTGCCGGCGTCGTAGACCGTCTTGACGATCTCCTTGACGACCGGATAATCGGCGCCCGACGCCTGGGTGGTGATCGCTGTATAGCCCTTGGCAGCGTCGCCGGCGGGGATGACGTCCTCTTCGGAATTGGACCAGACATTGCCGACGATGTGATCGGCCGGGAAGCCGGTCTTCTGGGCGGTCTTCAGAGCGACCGGGTTCATCACGCCCCAGCCGCGCAGCACGACATAGTCGGGATGCTCGCGACGAATGGTCAGCCACTGCGCCTGCTGCTCGTTGCCCGGATGCGGAACCTCGATCTGCGACAGTTCGAAGCCGTATTTCTGGGATAGCAGCTCATAGATCGGGATCGTCTCCTTGCCGTAGGGCGAGCCGTGATAGAGCACCACGATCTTCTTGCCCTTGAGCTTGTCGAGGCCGCCTTCCTTGGAGGCGATATAGTTCACGATTCCGGAAGTCTCGCTGTAGGGATTGAGCAGCAGCGGGAAGACGTAAGGAAACACGCGCCCGTCTGTGGTGTCCGTGCGGCCGTGGTTGATGGTGATCAGCGGCACCTTGTCATCGGTGATGCGGTCGATCATGGCGTAGGCGATGCCGACCGAGAGCGGGTTCCAGGCGGCGATGCCGGGATTGCTCTTCAGCCGCTCATAGACCTCGACGCCCTTCTCGACCTCATACTGGGTCTCGCCCTCGCTCCAGGTCAGCTTGACGCCGTTGACGCCGCCGTCGCGGATGTTGATCAGGTTGAGATAGTCGATGAAGCCGCCGAAGAAGCCGGTCCCGCCGGCGGCATAGGGGCCGACGCGGTAGCTCTGCAGGGGAAAATACTGTTCGTCGGCGTGAACCGCCGTCGCGCCGAGGACGAAGGCCGTGGCGATCGCCGCTTTCTTGAGGTGACTGAAGAAGGTCATGAGTTGCGTCTCCTGAGGTTTTGGGTCCGTGAGAGAATGTCGAGCGGCGCTCAGCTGGACCTTTAGCCGATCCGTCGTTTCAGGCGGTCGAAGAGGGCCGACAGCCCATTCGGTTCCGCGATGAGGAAGATGATGATGAGCGCGCCAAGCACGATGCGCTGGCTCATGTCGAGCACCCCCGAATCGAACAGGCCGCCGAACACGAAGGCGCCGAATCGGGACAGAAAGAGCGGGAAGACGACGATGAACGCCGCCCCCAGAAAGGCGCCGCGTATCGAGGCCAGCCCGCCGATGATGATGATGAACAGTATCTGGAACGAGCGGTCGAGATTGAAGCCGGCCGGCTCGACGGTGCGCAGATAGGTGAAGGCCCACAGCACACCGGCGACGCCGATGATGAAGGACGAAATGGCGAACGCCAGCAGCTTCGTGCGCAGCACCGCGACGCCTATCACCCGCGCGGCCGTTTCGTTGTCGCGCACCGCGATGAAGTTGCGGCCGGTGGCGCTTTTGACCAGGCGCCAGACCAGCGCCGTCAGCACGATGACGGTGGTGACGGAAAGCAGGTAGCGGCCGGTGGCGCCGTCGAGCGAAGACCCGGCGACGGCAAGGTGCGGCGCGGAAATCACCCCTGACGGATTGTCGTTGGAGAACCAGCCGAAATTGGTCAGTGCCCACTGCACGAAGAACTGGGCGGCAAGCGTCGAGACGGCGAGATAGAAGCCGCGCAGCCGCAGGCTCGGCAATCCGAAGATGACGCCGACGCCGGCGGCCGAAATCCCGGCAAGGATCATGGTCGCGGCCAGCGGCAGCCCCTCGACCCGCAGGTTGAAATTGTAGGCGGCGAAAGCCCCGACCGCCATGAAGGCGGAAGAACCCAGCGAAAGCTGGCCGCAATAGCCGGTCAAAAGGTTGAGGCCGACCGCCGCCAGGCTGAGCGCCAGGAAAGGCAGCAGGATCGCCTCGACAAGATAGCTGGAGGCATAGGCGGGGATCAGGCCGTAGGCGACGACGAGCAGCACGCCCGGCAGAGCGAATTTCCGAGTAAATTTCAGCCAGTCGATTGGAAGCCTTGCGGCATCGAGCGCTTGCACGGCCATCGGTCAGACCCTTTCGACGGTTTTCTGGCCGAACAGGCCAGAGGGGCGCACCAGCAGCACGACCAGCGCCAGCGCATAGGCGAACCAGCCTTCGATGCCGCCGCCGACGAAGGGTCCGAGATAGACCTCGGCGAGTTTTTCGGTGGCGCCGATGATGAGGCCTCCGACGATGGCGCCAAGGATGGAATCGAAGCCGCCAAGCACGAGCACTGGCAGCGCCTTCAACACGATCAGCGACAGCGAGAATTGGACGCCGAGGCGCGCGCCCCACAGCAGTCCCGCAACAAGCGCGACGAAGCCCGCAGCTGCCCACACCGTTCCCCATATCCGGGGGAGCCGCAATCCGACGGCAAGTGCCGCAAACTGGTCGTCGGCGACCGCGCGAAACGCCAGCCCGATCCGGGTCCAGTAGAAGAACGCGGTCAAGCCGGCCACCATCGCCGCGGCAATGCCTGCCGCCAGAAGGTCGAACGACGAGATCAGGATGCCGCCGACCTCGAAGGGCGTGTCGTCAATGCCAAGATCGAGCCCATGCACCTGCGTCCCCCAGATCAGCTGGGCAGCACCCTCGATGATGTAGGACAGGCCGAGCGTGGCCATGAACAGGGTCATCGGCGAGCGGTTGACCAACGGCCTGAGCACGGTTCGCTCGATGGTGAAGCCTAGCGCGACCATGACCGCGAAAGTGATTAGCAGCGCAAGCGCAAACGGGATGCCGCGTTCGACCAGGCTGACAAAGGTCAGTGCCGCGAACAGCACCATCGACCCTTGCGCGAAGTTCAGCACGCCCGATGTCTTGTAGATCAGCACGAAGCCGATGGCGACGAGCGAATACATGACGCCAGAGAGCAACCCGCCTACCAGCACCTCGATGACGAAGAGAAAATCATAGTAGCTCATCAGATGCCCTCGCCATCTTCGCCTTCGGCGGTGCCGAGATAGGCCCGGATCACGTCGGGATCGGCGCGCACTTCGGCCGGCGTGCCGTCGGCGATCTTGCGGCCGTAGTCGAGCACGGCGACGAGGTCGGAGAGGCCCATGACGACGCCGATATCGTGCTCGATCAGGATGATGGTGACGCCGTGCCGGTCGCGCGCGGCGCGCACGAACCCGGCCATCTCGGCTTTCTCGGTCGCCGTCATGCCGGCCATCGGCTCGTCGAGCAGCAGGATCTTCGGCTCGGCGACCAGGGCGCGCGCCAGTTCGACCCGCTTCTGCAGGCCGTAGGGCAGCGTGGCGACCAGACGATCGGCGACGGCCTCCAGATGCAGGAAGGCGATTGTCTGGTCGACCTTTTCGGCGATCGCAGCATCTTCGCGCCGGGCGCGCGGCAGGCCCGCAATATGTTCGACGAAACTGGCGCGCCTGGTGTGGACGCGGCCGGACGCGATGTTGTCGCGCACCGAAAGGCCGGGAAAGAGCGCCAGGTTCTGGAAGGTGCGCGCGACGCCCAGACGTGCCAGACGACTCGCAGGCACACGGGAGAATGACTGGCCGGCGATCGCGATCTTGCCGTGGTCGGCGTGATAGAGGCCGCTGATGATGTTGATCAGCGAGGATTTGCCGGCGCCGTTGGGGCCGATCACGGCGCGGATTTCGCCGCTTTTGACCTCAAGGTCGACATCGCTCAGCGCCGTGACGCCGCCGAAGGAAATGCCGATCCCGCTCAGGGACAGGATCGCATCGACCTTTGCCGACAGGCGCGCCGGGCGCGTGTCCGCAAGAGGACCAGCGCCAGCAAGAATGCCGGAGATTTCGGGCGCACGCTCGTAAACGGCGGCTCCCAGCGAAGCACCAATCATGACACGTTCCTGATTTTGAAGGAGCGCGCGGCCCGCAGGCCGCACCTTGGCCTATTCCGCGGCGACAAGCTCCCTGTCGCGCGCCGTTTCCAGTTCGCGCACCAGCGGGATGATGCGCTTGCCGAAGAACTCGACCTCTTCCTGGAAATGCAGGAAGCCGAGCAGGATCAGATCGGCGCCGGCGTCCTTGAGCTTGAGGATGCGTTCGGCGATTTGTTCCGGCGTGCCGATGAGATTGCTGCGGAAGCCATCATTGTATTGAACCAGATCCTCGAGGGACGACTTCGCCCAATTGCCCTCACCTTCCGGCGAGGCCTTGCCGGCGTTCTTGACCTGGTCGGCAAAGCCCTGCACCGCTTCGGGATTGGCCTTGGCGAGGATCTCGTCCAGCACCGCGCGTGCTTCCGCCTCGGTTTCGCGAGCAATGGCGAAGGCGTTGACGCCGATCTTCACCTTGTGGCCATTGGCTTTCGCCTTGGCCTTGATGTCGTCGACCTGCTTCCTGATCTCTTCGGGCGTGTTGCCGTTGGTGAAATACCAGTCGGACACACGCGAAGCCATGTCGCGCGCGGCGCGCGACGAGCCGCCCTGGAAAATCTCGGGCTGGGGATCGATCGGCTTCGGCTTCATCGAATAGTTGGTGAAGCGGTAGAAATCGCCCTTGAGCGTGAAATTGTCCTCGGTCCAGATGCCGCGCAGCGCGCGGATGAATTCCTCCGAACGGCGATAACGCTCGTCATGGTCGAGCCAGAGCTCGCCGATGGCGGCGAACTCGCCGCGGAACCAGCCGCTGACGACATTGACGGCGACGCGGCCATTGGTCAGGTGATTGATGGTGGCGATCTGCTTGGCTGCCAGCGCCGGATTCCACGGACCGGGCAGGATGGCAGCGATAACCTTGAGCGTCGTGGTGGCGGCGAGCAGCGCGTGGCTGAACGACACGGATTCGTGCTGGTTGTCGGCGCCGTAGCCGGCCGTGAAGCGGATCTGGCTCAGCGCATAGTCGAAGCCGTTGGCCTCGGCGATCTGGGCGAGCTTGCGGTTGTAGTCGATGTCCCAGCCGGTCCGCTGCTCGATGTTGGAGATGACCAGGCCGCCGGAGACGTTCGGAACCCAGTAGGCGAATTTCAGGCCGTCAGAATGAGACGTCATATCGTTGTTCCCTTTTTTGTGGCTCAGCCGACGCGCACAGTGACGGCGGCATTTGCATGATTGGAATTGAGCAGTGAAACCGCTTCCGAGGCGGCTCGCGAAATGCGTTCGCTTATCGCCGCGCCGACGATTTCAGCGCCGATGAAATCGTCGGGCGCGCCATAGACACCGGTCGGCACGGTAACCGCGCCAAAAAAGCTGAACAGCGGCCTGAGCTGATGTTCGAGAACCAGGCCATGGTATGAGCTTCCCCCTGTCGCCGCGAGAAGCACTCTCTTGCCGGCCAGCGCACGATAGTCGACGAGGTCGAACAGGTGTTTGAGGGCGCCGGTGTAGGAAGCGCGATAGACAGGCGTTCCGACCACGAGCAGATCGGCCTTCTCGACACGCTGGATGATCGCTTCGCCGGACGCGCCGAGGGCGCCACGGGACAACCCGACGAAAAGCGAAGGCGCCGCCTCGGTGATTTCGATCAGGCCGGTGTCTGCCGGGACGCGCAACGCGACTGCCTTGACCAGCGCGTTCACTACCGCGGTGGTGCGCGATGGCGTGCTTACGCCGCCGGATATTCCGAGAACCGATAGCCGTGCCAACTCGTCAATCTCCCAGACCCTGCATGCGCATCGGGTCATTTCCAAACCGGGGCAGACGATATTAGACAAAATCTATAGAGATAAGGAACAAGGTTTCGATTTTTCGCCTTTCAGGGGAAAAATCCGGTTCTGCTAATGTTCGGTAGCAGCGTCCATCTGGCAATGGCCGAGAAGGATCAAAACGGTTCGCATTCATCCGTCGATATTTTCAAACGCGCCTATTCCTTGGGCGATAAGGTTCGTTGCCATGACTAGTGAGACGATGGCTCCAGAGTTGAAGACGACGACCCACCATTTGCCACCGGTCAAGAAGCCATAGCCGTCGGCGACGGCTAGTCCCCAATCGGCGGAAGGCGGCTGGATGCCGAGACCGAGAAAACTCAGCGTCGCGATCGAAAAGAACGCATAGCCCAGCCGAGTGACGAGCTCGATCAGGATCGTTTCCCTGATATTGGGCAGTATCTCCAGGAACATGATGGCAAGCGCGCCCTCGCCGCCAAGCCGGGCGGCGCTGACATAGTCACGCTCCTTCTGCTCGCGCACGGCGGCGCGAACGGTCCTTGCCACCAGCGGCGCATAGGCAATGCCGATCACCAGAATGACGGTGACGTTCGATGGTCCGATCGCCACAAGCGTCATGGTGACGAGAACGATGAACGGAAACGCCATCAGCGTATCGAGCAGCCGCGCGCCGATGGCATCGACCAGGCCGTCAAAATAGCCAAGCACCAGGCCGATGATGCTGCCGGCCGCAACGCCGGTGAGTGTCGCCAGCGGCGCAACCAGCAGGATGTCGCGCGACCCGACGACGATGCGCGACAGCACGTCGCGGCCGAGCTGGTCTGTGCCGAACCAGTGCAAGGCATCGGGCGGCGCCAGCATCGCCAGAAAATCCTCGGCATAGGGATCGTAGGGAACGAAGAGATTGCCTGATACCGCGCATCCGACCCAGAAGAGCAGCAGCAGCGATCCAACCACGACCGAGGGCGCCAGCCTGGAAAGGGCGCTGCGAATCCTGCGCAATGCCGGCAAGCCGAGCAGAGCACGCCGCGGCGCGGGAAATTCCATGAGCTCCATCATGCCGGCGCTCGACGGCGTTGCCGCGGATCGAGCAAGGCCAGCACGAGGTCGCCTGTCGCCGCGGACAGCACGAAGATCGTCGCCATCACCAGGACGCCGGCTTCAAGCATCGGGAAATCGCGTGCCTTGGCCGCGTTGAGCACCAGATTGCCAAGTCCCTGGATGCCGAACAAAGCCTCGATCACCACCAACCCGCCAAGCAGGTATCCGGTCTGGGTCGCCAGCACCGCAATGGTCGGCGTCAGCGCATTTCGCAGCACGTGCCGAAGGATGATCTCACGCCGCTCGAGCCCTTTCAGGACGGCGGTGCGTGTATAGTCGGCCGCCATCGCCTCGATCACGCCTGCCCGCGTCATCCGCGCGATGTAGCCGGCAAGGTTCAGCACCAGCGGCAGCGCCGGCAGGATCAGATAGTAGCCATTCGTCCAGAAGCCCGCGCCATCGGGCGCGACGCCTGAGATCGGGAACCAGTTCAGCCACAGGCCGAAGACGATGAGCAGCATCAGGCCGGACACAAAATCCGGCACAATGCCGAAGGAAACGCCTGTCATCACGATCAACCGGTCGATCAGGCGGCCGGCATTGAGACCGGCGACGACGCCGGCGCCGACACCCAGCGGAACGAGGAAGATCAGGATGATGCCGGCAAGTGCGGCGGAGCGCTTGAGGCTTTCCAGCACGAAAGGCGCCACCGGCGCACGCATCGACAGCGAGGTACCGAAATCACCCGTGACCGCCTTGCTGAACCAGTGCCAGTACTGGACGAGAACGGGCTGGTCGACGCCGAGCTGCTTGTTCAGGGCCGCCACCGCTTGCGCATCGGCAAACGGCCCAAGCATGACGCGGCCGACATCGCCGGGCAGAACCTGCCCGGCAAAGAAGACCAGGATACTGACCAGCCATAGCGTGAGCAAAAGTGTGCCCACCCGCGCTGACAGGATGCGGCCGCTCAGCATCGAGTTTTACCGTCTCGCCCAAGAGCTGGTCCATCCCGATACGATCGGGACGGACCTCTATCTGTGGGTCCAGGCATCATGCCTGGACAAAGGAGACGCGGTCGAGCAGCAGATGCGAGATCGCCGTGAAGCGGACGCCCTCGACCTTGGCGCTGACGATGCGGCTGTATTGCGAGAAGTAGCCGATGATCAGCGGCGTCTCGTCGAGCAGCAAGGTCTGGATCTTGCCGGCAACGAGGCGCTGTGCCTGCAGATCACGCGCCTTCGAGTAATCGAGCAGCAGCGCATCGTAGGCCGGGTTGTTGAAATGCGCCGCGTTCCAGGCTCCCGTGCTCTTCAGCGTGGCGTTGAGGAAGATGTCGGGCGTGCCGCGATGGCCGAAATCGGTGATGCCGAGATTGGAGTCCAGCCATGGCGAGCTTCCGAATTTAGCCGAGCCGTAATAGGCGTCCTGCGGCAAAACGTTGAGCTTGATGTCGATGCCGGCCTTCTTGGCGAAGTTCTGGATCAACACCGCATAGTCGGGAATGTCATAGGCCCGTTCGGTGGTCAGCGTCACCTCGAAACCATTGGGCACGCCGGCTTCACCAAGCAACCGCTTGGCCTCGGCGATGTCCTGCTTGCGCTGCGGCACCGACGGATCAGCCGAGGAGAATATCGGCGCGAACGGGGTGTCGTTACCGACGACGGCGCGGCCCTTCAGCAGGCCCTTCACCACCGCCTCGCGATCGAGGGTCAGCGCCAGCGCGCGGCGGACGCGCTTGTCTGTGAACGGCGCCTGGTCGGTTCGCAGATGCACCTGATCATGCGAGCTGGCCTGCACGCTGAGCAGCTTGAAGTTGGGATTGCCCTCGATCGCCAGTTCCAGGCGCGTCGTGCTCGGGATGACGTCGAGCTGGCCGGCCTGCAGCGCCAGCACCTGGGCCTGCTCGTCGTCGAAGAACTTGATCTCGACACGATCGGGAAGTGCCTTGTCGCCCCAGTAATCGGTGTTGCGCACGAAGCTGGCGCCTTGCTTGGGACGGAAGGATTCGAGCTTGAACGGGCCTGTGCCGTTGAAAGTCTTCTCGAAATCGCCGGCATAGTCGGCCGGCAGGATGACGGCATTATAGACGTCGGAGGAGACATAGAACGGGAAGTTGCTGTTCGGACCGTCCAGATCGAAGGCGACCGTCTCGTCGTCGACCAGCTTGGCGCCACCCTTGGACAGGATGCCCTTGTAGGCCGACAAGGCCGACGAGCCGCTGGCGGGATCGACCAGCCGCTCGAAGCTCGCCACCACATCCTTGGCCGTGACCGCGCGGCCATCGTGGAACTTCACCCCTGGCCGCAATTTGAAGGTCCAGCGGCTGGCTGTCTCGTTGGCCTCCCAGGACAAGGCGAGCTTCGGCTGCAGTCCGTCCTTCGGATCGTCGAGGATCAAGTACTCGCCGACCTGGCTGAGCACGCCGATGCTGGCCGGATCGGTGACCGTGACGGGATCGATGGCCTTGGTCGGCTGGCCGAGGCCGACACGGACCGTGCCGCCGGCGGAGGCCGCGGCGCGCGCGCCGCCGAACCCCTGCGAGGCGGCAAAGCCTGTCAGGCCGAGCAGTGCGGCGTATTTCAGCAGATCGCGGCGCTTGAGAAGACCACCCTGATATTCGTCGACGGCGACATTCCAGATGTCCCCCGACAGATTGCGCAGTGAGTCGATATCGTTACGTTTGATCATGTTGAAACCCCTTGTCTGAAATGATGGTTGAAAAGCTAGGCGACGGGTTCGCCGTCGAGGTGGATGCGGTCGACGGCTTGCGGATAAAAGGCGATCAGGCCCTTAATCTTGGGCATTTCGGCAATGGGATCGCGGTAGCTCCAGGCGATGTCGGGGCGCTGCGAACCATCGCTCAACAGGCCCGACCAGTAGGAGGCGATGCCCTTGTAGGGACATCGCGTCGTTGTGACGGACGCTGTCAGCCGCTCCAGCCGGATGTCTTCCGCGGGCAGATAGAAGCGCGTCGGCAGATGGGTCTCGAACAGCAGCACCGGGCGATGGCTGTCGGCGATCGGTTCGCCATCGAACCAGACCTGCACATGGCTTGAACTCTGCAGAACATCGATGCGCGCATACGGATCGCGGGCGTGGACGAAGACCTCTTCCTCCTCCTCGAACCATTGGTCGACCGCCTTCCAGGTGAAAGCGATGCGCCCGGCAAGCGGCGACAGGTTTTCATCCGGCGGCGCGACAAATGACCAGGCCGCGTTGGGCGACGCTTTCGATCCCGTCTCCAGGTCCCAATAGGTGGTTTCACCACCGACGGGATGCGGCTGCCTGTGTTCGGAGGGCTTCAGAGCTGAGCGGTCCACCGACGATGCCGGGAAGAAATAGATCGGCAGGAAATGGTTGGAGCGCAGCACCAGCACGTTGCGGCTGTCGGCGATAATGCGGCCGCCAAATTTGACGCGCACGCGCTTGGGGCTGTGCAGGACATTGACGAGCCGCGGAGCGGTTGCTTCACGTGGCTGCAGGCTTGGTGCGACGGTCATGGTCGGTCTCCGACGTCAGGACACGGCGCGCGCATTGTCGCGCTGCTCGGCGAAGCGATTGGCCGGCCGCGCCAGGCCGAAGCGATCGCGCAATGTTCCCGGCGCGTATTCGGTCGGGAAGACGCCGCGGCGCTGCAGCTCCGGCACCACCTGTTCGGCAAAGTTGATCCAGTCCTCCGGCAGCAGCGGGAACATCAGATTGAAGCCGTCGGCGGCACCGGCAACGAACCAGTCCTGCAACTGGTCGGCGATCTGGGTCGGCGTGCCGACGACGGTCGGCACCGAACCGCTGTTGGCAAGCTTGCGGGCGATATCGCGCAGGCTGAGATCCTGCTTCGCCCACTGCTTGACCCGGTTGAGCGAGGTGCGGCCGCCATTGAAGGTGCTCTCGTCCGGCAGCGGCGGCAGCGGGCCGTCCGGCGGGTAGACGGAGAGATCGATGCCGCTCCAGCTGGACAGAAGGTCGATGCCGACCCGATCGGGAAGCAGGCTTTGAAGGTATTCCTGCCGCTCGCGGCCTTCAGCCTCTGAAGCCGCGACGATCGGCAGGATCCCCGGCAGGATCTTGAAGCTCTCAGGCTGGCGACCATAGCGGGCGAGGCGCTCGTTGATGTCCTGCCGGTATTTGATGCCGTCTTCCCTGGTACTGTAGATGGCGAAATGCGCGTCGGCATGAGCGGTGGCAAAATTCTTGCCGTCCTCGGAGGAGCCGGCCTGGACGATCAGCGGATGCCCCTGGGGCGGGCGCGAGACATTCAGCGGCCCACGGACCTTGAAATGCTTGCCCTTGTGATCGATGGGATGGACCTTGTCAGGGTCGGCGAAATAGCCTGACGCCTTGTCGATCAGCAGGGCCTCATCCTCCCAGCTGTCCCACAGCGCCTTTACGATATCGAGAAATTCAGTGGCGCGCTCATAGCGGAAGGCATGTTCGATGTTGCCGTCGCGGCCGAAATTGCGGGCCTCCTCATCCATGGCCGAGGTGACGACGTTCCATGACGCCCTGCCCTTGCTGATATGGTCGAGCGAGGCGAACATGCGCGCCACATTGTAGGGCTCGCTGTAGGAACTCGACGCCGTGGTGATCAGGCCGATATGCTTCGTCACGCCGGCCAGCGCCGACAGCAGCGTCAGTGGCTCGAGACGGGCATTGGCATAGTGGGCGACGCCGCTTGGCACCGAATCCCAGATCGAAACGTGGTCGGCGACGAAGATGGTGTCGATCCTGGCGCGCTCGGCTGCCTGCACGAGATCGCGGTAGAACTCGAAGTCCAGCACCTCCCGGCCCGCCGCCCTGGGATGGCGCCACGACATGCGATGATCGCCCTGCGGATTGAAGAAAAATGCGCTGAGGATCATGTGATCTCGAGCCATGCCGGCCTCCTTCCAAAACTGCTCCGGGGAACCGTCGCGCTGCTTCGGCAGCCGGCGACAATCTCTCCTGAGCGGTGAAAGGTAGATTGCGCCCCGGCTTAATTCGAGTAATTTTATAGAGATAATCTGTTGCGAAAGCGGAAGCGATTGCCCTCGATGGCAGCGCTGGAAGAAAGTGGTTTCAAGCTCCCAATGTCCTCCCCGGTTCTGAACGTAGAGCAGCTTTCCGTCGCCTATGACGGGCGGAACGGATCACACCCCGCCGTCAGCGGCGTGTCGTTGCACATAGGCGAAGGCGAAGCGCTCGGCCTGGTCGGCGAGTCCGGATCGGGAAAAAGCTCGGTGGCGCTCGCCATACTGCGCTACCTGCCGAAAAACGCCCGCGTAGCGGCGTCAGCGCTCGAATTCCAGGGCCGCGAAATCCGCGATCTCTCCGCCGAACAGCTGCGCCAGCTTAGGGGCGATCATATCGCCGCCGTCTACCAGCACCCCGGTGCAGCGCTCAATCCAAGCATGACGATCGGCCGGCAGATCACCGAGACGATCATGCGGCATCGCCCGGTTCGTCACGATGAGGCGCGCGGGCGCGCCGCCGAACTGCTCGGCCGCGTCAGGGTAAGCCATCCGGAACGGGTGCTGGGGCTCTATCCGCACGAACTGTCCGGCGGCATGCAGCAGCGCGCCAACATCGCCATCGCGATTGCACTCGATCCGTCACTGCTGGTGCTGGACGAGCCGACGACGGCGCTGGACGCCAGCGTCCAGTCCGAGATCATCGCCATCCTGCAGGATCTGCGCCGTGATCACAAAACCAGCATTCTGCTGATCAGCCACGACATCAACATGATCCGCCGCTCCTGCGACCGGGTGGCCGTGATGCAGTCGGGGGCGGTGGTCGAAAGCGGTGTCGCTGGCGCTGTCTTCGACAACCCAAGCCATCCATACACAAAGGCGCTTATCGCCTCGATCCCGGCACTCAACTACACCAAGCGGGACGGAAGGCTGGCGGAGGCGGACGGACCCAGGCTGACAGCGCATCCAGCAGTCCAGACCGACGATGCCGGCCCGCCAAAAAAACGCCAGATCGCGATCGCTTGCAAAGGCATCAGCCATTCCTTCGGCAGCCAAGCGGTGCTGCACAATATCGACCTCGACATCGGCCTGGGCGAAACCTTCGGGCTGATCGGCGAATCCGGTTCCGGAAAATCGACCTTGGCAAGGGTCGTCACCGGCCTGCAGGCGCCCGATGCCGGATCGGTCGAGCTGTTCGGCAAAACGGTCGCGCCGCGAGTCGAGAAGAGAAACCTCGGCGAACGGCGCGACGTGCAGATGGTCTTCCAATCGCCGGATCGCACGCTCAACCCGCGCCAGCGGATCGGCCGGATTCTTGGCCGTCCGCTGCGGCGGCTCGCCGGCCTGCGCCGCGGCGAGGTGAAACAGCGTGTCAGTGATTTGCTTGCCTCGGTTCGTCTGGCCAGCACCACGGTCGACCAGAAGTCTCGTTCGCTGTCAGGCGGCCAACGCCAACGCGCGGCCATCGCTCGCGCCTTCGCCGGCGTGCCGAAAATCGTCGTGCTGGACGAGCCCACCTCGGCGCTCGACGTTTCCGTCCAGGCGACCGTTCTCAACCTGCTCAACGACCTGCAGCGCGACAAGGACACGACCTATCTGTTCATCAGCCACGACCTCCGGGTCGTGCGCTATATGGCTGACAGGATCGGCGTGTTGTATCGCGGCCGTCTCGTCGAGACCGGTTCATCCGACGAGATTTTTCAGGGCCCCAATCATCCCTACACCGAATTGCTCCTGGCGGCGTCTTGCGACGAGGTCGGGCCAAAGCTATCCGCCCAAGTCGACACCTCGGCGGCCGATATCCCGAATAGCGGATGCTCTTTCGCTGATCGGTGCCCTTTGGTGCTGCCGGACTGCAGGAAGGCAGAGCCACCCGCCACACAGGTCGCAGCCGGCCATATGATCGCATGCTGGCGCCACGACCAGGGTTTGTGAACGGATCACCGGCATCCAGTTTCCTTTCAGGCACAGTGCGAGGCCGTCATTGGAAGCAACTGCATTCCGAGTAGGAGCTGCTCGAGAGGCAATTATTGCTGGCAAGGCCCGCGCTTTGAAATCCCGGCCTTCGGCTAAATCCGACGGCGCGAGTACGCTTTCCGCCGTTTAGTAACTCGTCCGAAGTGGATGCCGTTGACCTCCGCCGATCCATACAACTGTTCCTGCTCTCTCCGGATTTCGAAGACGCCAAATCTCCGGGGCAGCGTTTCTTCTGCCGCCATTCGGCGCTGGTGGAAGGGGTGCTGACCTCGTTTCTCGATGCGATCGATGTTCGCCGGATCCTTTCCCCCGGCCACGCGCCGAGGTGGCGGAGCGTATCGGCGAAGCCAATCAGGCGCTGCCGGTGCTGATCGTGCCGGCCGGCGCGACTTCATCCCATGCCTCCGGCGAAGCCAATGGCCACCAGTTCGTTTCCGGGGCCGAGCGGATCCTCGATGCCTTGGTCGGACGCGACCTCATTCCGCCGCCGCACCCATGAGCCGGGGCCATGATGCGAAACCCGCTCACAGGCCGCATATTCCAAAGCCGGCGTCCGATGGAGAAGGGTTTTTTCCTCAAGGCCTGAAATTCGGCATTTAGTCTAAATTCTATAGACTATATGAATTACGATCTCGACCTGTGAACATGTGGCCGTCGCGCGGCCGAGCGTGGAGATCCCATGGTTTTTGCACTCAGCCGCATCGACAAGAGCCCGCTCGCCAGCGGCGAAACCGCGACCGACCCACTGAAGCGGACCGTGGCGCTGGTCCAGCTTGCCGAACGGCTCAGCTACCGGCGGTTCTGGGTGGCCGAGCACGGAGCTCGCGAGTTCCTCGCCGGAAGTTCTGATCGCCTATCGGGGACAGGTAACGCCGGGGTATTCCCGCGTTCGCTTTGCGAGCGAGAGCAACAGCTCGGTCCCGAAGCGACGGCAGGGGACCGCCAGCGAGGCGTAGTGCTTCCGCGCGTACCCGGTCGCGTTTTCGCGTATTGGGTACACCCGGCGTATCTTGACGCAGGGCTATGGAGAATTCGCTATTCGTGACTTCGCCGATCCCGGGGAACTCGAAGAGATTCGAACCTCTGACCCCGTAGTTAGATGGCCCAAATCGCTCAGCCGTAGCAACGAAGCCTGAACTGGCGGTTCAATGAGTGGGGGGTAAGGCGGTAGCGCTCTCCCGACTCGAACCCCGAACATTTTGCGAATTGTCTGCGCACTTGAGTCGCCTCGTGGCCGCACCACGAACCGGCAATACCGTCTTTGGCACAGCCGATCGAACAGTTTTGAGAACGAGAACTTGACAAGCTTGCTGTGTCGCCGAAGTCGCTGGTCCTAGCAATCTCACGTCCCGCGGCCAGTGCCACTCTCGCACACAAGGTGGCGCTGGCGGAGTTGCTCGCGACACCGGCAGGTGCTGAGCAGCAAAGAGCTTCCAAAGAGACCCGTTGGCCACCCCCGTCGCAGGAACGAAAAAGGTAGAGAAGTAGAACTTTCGTGTGCAGATTTTGCACACAAACACGAATAACCAATTGATTTTATTTATCTATCCGCCCCATCCATCATGGGGGCAATGGCCAATCTGTGCTCTATCCTATTCATTTCATTATCTTTTTTCTGCCTAAGTCTGTCTAATACCCGATTGGACGGGCTGATCGATTTGGTGTGGATGATCGCGCCAAAACGCCTCAACCCTGCGATACGACCCCCAGAGTGGGGATCTTTAGATCGCCTCAAACCCCAACCTCACACATAATGCACACGAAACCGACTTTTTGACGCGCTGGCCGACAACACAATGCAGTACCGGGTCCTTGCCCTAACCTGCCCGCTCGAAGTCGCGCTCGGCTCCGTGCACTCTCACCAGCCAGCTAGCCGCCATCCAAGGTTTTGTTAGCCGTTCCGGTACTGCATTTGGTACAGCGTGGCAGTAACAAGCGGCAATAAATTATTAAGATTGTGCAGTTTACAATCAGAGTTCGTCCCATCTGATGTCACGCTCAAGCTTCACAACAAACCGCAACATCACTTCGAGCGCAGTAACTGTTGCGCGATAGACCAGGCCCGTTCGACATGATGCCGCGCAGCCGCCTCCGCCTGGTCAGGGTTGCGAGATCTGATCGCGTCCATGATCGCGGTCATTTCTGCTATCGCTGGTTCGCGGCGGTTCGTTGAGGCGATGGTCATCGATCGGAGCTGATTGACGCGGACATTCAATCCTTGCACGACCTCCCAAGCGATGCGCTTGCCGGCTGCGTCGAAAAGCTTCTCGTAAAATTTCGTAGTTGCCCGCATCACCTTGATTGGCTCGCTCGATGCCCATGCTTCGAGCAGTTCCCGGAGGGCGCGATCAAGACTCGCGATCTGGACGTCCGTCGCGGCTTGGGCGCAGGCACGCGCTGCGATTCCTTCGAGCAGCGCGCGCAACTCGTAAATCTCGTCGGTGCGGCTGAGATCCGGTCGCGCCACGGCTGGCCCATGCCCCGGCACCATCTCGACGAGCCCTTCGGTCTCAAGTTGCCGCAGCACCTCACGTACGACCGACCGACTGACGCCAAGCTGGTCGCATAGCGGCCGTTCGACCAGCCTTTCGCCGGGTTGGAAATGGAACTCCATGATCGCGTCGCGCATGCGCTCCAGCGCCAAGTTCCGCAGGGTCTTGGTCGAGCGTTCGATCCGCAGCGTGCCGTCAGACAATTGGTCCTCCTCCCGTGCCGCCAAGAAACAGATTCGACGATCCGTTGACAAGGCTCATCGTCGGGCGATAGTATGGTATACCATAAGACGGGATACAACACGCACTCGGCTTGTCCTGCGTTTCGGAGCCGTGGATCGAGGATCCTTATGAAGCCGGCCATCCGCAAAATCGTGACTTACATCGAGAATACGTTAATCGAGGGCGGCAAGGCAGTGCCGCAGCCGCTGCGTCTGATTGGTGTCGCAGCCGTGCTGACAAATCCATGGGCCGGACGGAGTTTCACTGACGACCTCTCTCCCGAGATCCGCGCCATCGCCCCCGTCCTCGGCGAAACGCTGACCCGCGAGATTATCGCCGTCGCGGGTTCGGGCGAGGCGATCGAAGGCTATGGCAAAGCCGCGATCTGCGGCACATCCGGCGAAATCGAGCACGCATCAGCACTGATCCACACGCTGCATTTCGGCAATCATTATCGTCGCGCTGTCGGCGCAAAGACCTATCTGGCCTTCACCAACCTGCGTGGCGGGCCGAACACCCCGATCATGATTCCACTGATGGACAAGAACGATGAAGGCCGCCGGTCCCACTACCTGACAGTGCATTTCCAGATCGGTGACGCGCCCGCTCCGGACGAATTGGTGGTGGCGCTTGGCGCTTCCATCGGCGGCCGCCCGCACCATCGCATCGGCGACCGCTATCAGGATCTGAAGGAAACCGGGGATCTGCATGGCTGACGCCGCCGCGCCTGCATGGGTCCGGGACAAGACTCCGGACGGCACCGGCTTCATCCGCGCCGGCGCAGGCACGCCAGTCCTGCTCATTCACGGTGTCGGCATGAACGCCGAGATCTGGCAGCCGCAGATCGAGTTGATGAGGGACCGCCACGACCTGATCGCCATCGATATGCTCGGCCACGGCAGTTCGCCGCTGCCGCCGGAAAGCCCCGAACTAACCGACCTTGCCGGTCAGGCGATTGGATTGCTCGATCATCTTGGTCTCGCTTCCGTCTCGATCGTCGGCCATTCGATGGGAGCATTGGTCGCCCAGGAAATCGCGCTTCGCTGGCCTTCGCGCGTCAGGTCGGTCGTGTGCCTCAATGCGGTCTTCCGCCGCCCTCCGGCCCTGGCGCAGGCTGTGCGTGAACGGGCGGCAGCGCTCGGCTCTCACGGCGATCCTTCAGCCATCGCGGCAACGCTTGCGCGTTGGTTCGGCGACCCGCTGCCGGCTAGTCTGGCTGGTGCTGCCGAAACCGCCAGCGCCGCACTTGAAGATGTCAGCGCCGAGGGGTACGCGCGGACCTATCGCCTGTTTGCCCGAGCCGATACCCAGCATGTCGATCGCCTGGCCGACCTTGCCGCGCCGGCGCTGTTCGTGACCGGATCGGAAGACAGGAATTCGACGCCCGCAATGTCGGCGGCGATGGCACGGCTTGCACCGCGCGGCCGATGTCTCGTTCTGAGCGGCGAAAGACACATGATGACAATCGCTTCGCCCGAAAAGGTGACCCACCACATAATGGCTTTTCTCGATGCTGGGAAAGATGCCGTCGCCAGGCCGGAGACGGCGCCGGCATTTGACGCCGGCGAATTCAGGCGGGCGCTAGGCTCGTTTCTGACCGGCGTCACCATCGTCACCACGATCGACGCGGAAGGCGAGCCGCGCGGCTTCACCGCCAACTCCTTCACCTCGGTCTCGCTCGAGCCGCCGCTCGTGCTCGTCTGCATCGCCAAGAAAGCGCTGGGGCACCGCGCCTTTTCGACCTCAAGAGGTTTCGCCATCAACATCCTGTCGGAGAGCCAGAAGGCCGTATCCGGCATCTTCGCATCCAAGGCCGCGGACAAGTTCGCTACCGTTGACTGGCAATCCGGGCAAACCGGCAATCCGCTGATCGACGGCTCAGTCGCCGTGTTCGATTGCGCTATGGAACAATTGGTCGACGCCGGCGATCACTCGATCCTGATCGGCCGCGTGCGCGATTTCGCCCACAATGGTGCGCAACCGCTCGGCTATTGCCGCGGCACCTATGTCACGCCCGGCCTCAGCCACGAGGCGCTGGCGGCAGCACCTCATGGGACCGAAGTCGGCGCCATTCTCGAAAATGAAGGCCGAGTGCTGTTCTTCAAAACCCCGGACGGTTTCCACGAATTGCCGGCGGGGCGCGGGCTGGGCTCGCCGAAGGATGCCCGCAGCCTCAAGGGATGCCTCGCCGCTAAGGCGGTCGACGCACAGCTCGGCTTCCTGTTTGCGGTGTGGGATGACGCGGCCGATCCGTCGCGCTCGCACGTCTACTACCGGGGAACGGTCACCACCCCCGCCTCCGGGGATCGCCAGGTCAGGCTTGTCGAGATCGACCATATCGCCGATCTCAGGATCGCCGATCCCGCGGTTCGTTCCATGCTGACCCGCTATGTCCGCGAACGCACGGAAGATGCATTCGGTGTCTATGTCGGCAACGAGGTCGAAGGCGAGGTCCAGCCGCTCGCCAGGGCCGCGCCTTCCCAAGCTCTTACTGGTCGCAGGTGACGCCGATGAAATTTTCGCTGTTCGTCCATATGGAGCGCTCGGATCTGACGAAGCCGCATTCCGAGCTTGTTGCCGAGCTGGAGGATCTGGTCCTGCAGGCCGAACAGGCCGGCTTCGAGACCGCCTGGATCGGCGAGCATCACGGGATGGAATTCACCATCTCGCCCAACCCGTTCATCAACATCGCCTATCTGGGCGCAAAGACGACACGCATCCGGCTCGGCACCGGAACCATCGTCGCGCCGTTCTGGCACCCGATCAAACTTGCCGGCGAAGCAGCGATGGCCGACGTGATCACCGGCGGCCGGCTCGACATCGGCATTGCGCGCGGCGCCTACAGCTACGAGTACCAGCGGCTTTTCCCCGGCCTTGAAGCCTGGGGCGCCGGTCAGCGCATGCGCGAGATGGTGCCGGCGATCCGTGGCCTGTGGGATGGCGATTTCGAACTCTCCGGCGAGTTCTGGTCTTTCCCGTCGACCACCTCGTCGCCCAAGCCGCTGCAAAAACCTTATCCGCCGATCTGGGTGGCTGCGCGTGACCCCAACTCGCATGACTTCGCGGTAGCCAACAAATGCAATGTGCAGGTGACGCCGCTCGCCTCCGGCGATGGCGAAGTGGCCAGCCTCATGGAGCGCTTCAACACGGCCTGCGCCACCCACCCAGAAATACCACGGCCTGAAATCATGCTCCTGATGCACACCTTCGTGGCCGAAGACGCAGCCGATGCCACTCGCCTGACGCAGGACCTGTCGCAATTCTACTGTCAGTTCGGCGCCTGGTTCCAGAACAGGAAGCCGGTGCGCCAGGGCGTTCTGGAGGCGCTGACCGAGGCCGAGATCACGGCCATGCCGCAATATGCGCCGGACAAGATCCGGGAGAATCTGGTCATCGGCGAAGCCTACGAGGTGATCGCCAGGCTGAAGGCCTATGAGGCGCTCGGCTACGACCAGTATTCCATCTGGATCGACAGCGGCATTTCGCATGAACGCAAGAAGAAATCGCTGCAGCTGTTCATCGACAGGGTGATGCCGGCCTTCCAGGAACAGCACACGTGATGCGCACCGGTGAATTCAGGAACTACATAGACGGCCAGTTCGTGGAGGCCGCCGCAACCTTCGACAGTATTGACCCGTCGACCGGCGCGGCATGGGCAAAAATGCCCGCCGCATCAGCTGATGACGTCGACCGGGCCATCGAGGCAGCCCACCGGGCGCTGCGCTCCGGCCCATGGGCAGCGATGACGGCAACGGCACGCGGCAAGCTTCTGGTGCGGCTGGGCGATCTCGTTATCGCCAATGCCGATCGGCTGGCGCAGCTCGAGACACGCGATACCGGCAAGATCATCCGCGAGACCCGCGCCCAGATCGCCTATGTCGGCGACTACTTCCGCTACTATGGCGGACTGGCCGACAAGCACGAAGGCTCGTTCGTTCCGATCGACAAGGCCGACATGGAAGTGACGATCCGCCCCGAGCCGATCGGCGTCGTCGCCGCTGTCGTGCCCTGGAATTCGCAACTCTTTCTGTCGGCGGTCAAGCTCGGCCCGGCGCTGGCGGCAGGCTGCACCGTCGTTCTCAAGGCGTCCGAGGACGGACCCGCTCCGCTGCTCGCATTCGCCGAGCTCGTCCATGAAGCCGGATTTCCCGCAGGCAGCGTCAATATCCTGACCGGCTTCGGCCATGATTGCGGCCACCGCCTGACCAGCCATCCGTTGGTTGCCCGCGTTGCCTTCACCGGCGGTCCCTCGACCGCTCGGCAGATCGTCATCAACACGGCGGAAAACCTCGCCTACACGACGCTCGAACTCGGCGGTAAAAGCCCGGTGGTGGTGTTTGCCGACGCCGATCTTGATAGTGCTGCCAACGCGGTAGTCGCCGGCATCTTTGCGGCCACCGGCCAAAGCTGCGTCGCCGGCTCGCGGCTGCTGGTCGAGCGCTCGGTGAAGGACGAATTTCTTGGCCGGCTCAAGCGGAAGGCCGAAGCAATCAGGATTGGCGACCCGCAGGATCCCGCCACCGAAATGGGACCACTCGCTACGTCGCGCCAGCGCGAATGGATCGAAAAGACCGTCGCCGAAAGCCTTGCTACCGGCGGCCGGTTGGTCACCGGCGGCAAGCGCCCCGAGGGCAAGGCGGATGGCTTCTACTATGCGCCGACGATCATCGAGGCACCCGACCAGACCCTGGCTTGCGTGCGCGAAGAGCTTTTCGGCCCAGTGCTGAGCGTGCTGGCGTTTGATACCGAGGAGCAGGCGCTGTCGCTCGCCAACGATACGAAGTTCGGCCTGGCGTCCGGCGTGTTCACCACCAATCTTGCCAAGGCGCACCGCATGGCGCGCGGCATCCATGCCGGTGTGGTCTGGATCAACACCTATCGCGCCGTCTCACCGCTGGTTCCCTTTGGCGGCTACGGCCAGTCAGGTCTCGGCCGCGAAGGCGGCATGGACGCGATACGCGACTACACGCGTTCGAAATCGGTCTGGATACGCACATCGGACGACCCAATTCCCGATCCTTTTGTCATGCGGTAGCCGCCGCAGGCCGGGGATTCGCGATCAAGGCGAAAACGCCGATCGCGAACAAGCAACAACGAAAACAAACAGAGGAGAACGACATGAAACTGATTTTCACCGGCATCCTTGCCGGACTTCTGGCAACGACGGCCGCCAAGGCCGAGGAGATGGTCTTCACCAGCTGGGGCGGAACGACCCAGGAAGCGCAGACCAAATCCTGGGCCGACCCATTTTCGGCCGCGTCCGGCATCAAGGTCCTGCAGGACGGTCCGACCGACTACGGCAAGCTGAAGGCCATGGTCGACGCCGGCAGCGTCAACTGGGATGTCGTCGACGTCGAGATGGATTTCGCCATCAAGGCGGCCAAGGACGGCCTGCTGGAGCCAATCGATTTCGCCGCCGTGCCGAAGGCTGACCTCGATCCGCGCTTCACCACCGACCATGCCGTCGGCAGCTTCTACTATTCCTTCGTGCTCGCCTGGAACAAGGGCGCCGTTTCGGGCGAACCTGCCGGCTGGTCCGACATGTTCGACCTGCAAAAATTCCCTGGAAAGCGGACTTTCTACAAATGGTCGGCGCCCGGCGTCATCGAGATTGCGCTTCTGGCCGATGGTGTTCCGGCCGACAAGCTCTATCCGCTCGATCTCGATCGCGCCTTCAAGAAGCTCGATACGATCAAGACCGACATCGTCTGGTGGAGCGGCGGAGCGGAGTCGCAGCAATTGATTGCTTCCGGTGAAGCGGCATTCGGTCAGCTCTGGAACGGCCGCGTCTTCGCGCTCCAGCATGACGAAGCCGATGTCGGCGTGTCCTGGGCCCAGAACCTGACTGCGGCCGACGTTCTGGTGGTGCCGAAGGGCGCCAAGAACAAGGATGCGGCGATGAAGTTCCTGGCTGCGGCAAGCAGCCCGGCCGGCCAGGCGAAATTTGCCGAAGCCAGCGGCTATGCGCCTGTTAACACCAAGGCCAAGGCCGAAATGGCGACCGATGTCGTGAAGTCGTTGCCGGACGCCCATGTCGAGGGGCAGATCAACCTCGACATGAACTATTGGGCCGAGCACCGCGACGAGATCGCCACGCGCTGGTACGCCTGGCAGGCAAAGTGACGCTGCAACAGAACGGGACGAGACGGCGCAGGCTGTCTCGTTCCCACAAACAGGTTCCCGCCATGTCGGTCGAAACGCGTCAGGGCTTTGGATCATTCAGGCTGCCGGCAGGCTTCGGTGGCCTGCTGCCGGCGCTGATCCTGATCGCGCTTTTCTTCGTCTTGCCCGTGCTGGCCTTGCTGCTGCGCAGCGTCACCGAGCCCGCGCCCGGCCTGCAGAACTATGCGGCGCTGCTGGGTGATGGCACCTATGCCAGGGTGTTCTTCAACACCTTCCTGGTCGCGGCGGTCGTTACTGCTGTTACCGTCCTTGTCGCCTTTCCGGTCGCCTGGATGCTGGCCATCATGCCGGCGGCACTGGCCTCGCTCGTCTTCGGCGTCATCATCCTGTCGATGTGGACCAATCTGCTCACCCGCACCTATGCCTGGATGGTGCTGCTGCAGCGCACCGGCGTCATCAACCGAGCGCTGCTCGCCATCGGCATCATCGACCAGCCGCTGCCGCTCATCAACAATCTCACCGGCGTGACCATCGGCATGGTCTACATCATGCTGCCGTTCATGATCCTGCCGCTGGTCGGCACCTTGCGGGCGATCGACCCGATGACGCTGCGTGCCGCAGCTTTGTGCGGCGCCAGCCCCATCCAGGCATTCCGTCGCATCCTTTTGCCACTGTCGCTGCCCGGCATCGCCGCTGGCGGCCTGATGGTGTTCGTCATGTCGCTCGGCTATTTCGTCACCCCGGCACTGCTCGGCGGCACATCAAACATGATGCTGGCCGAAATGATCGCGCAGATGATCCAGTCGCTGCTCAACTGGGGGCTGGGCAGCGCCGCCGCCTTCATCCTGCTTGTCGTCACCATGGCGCTCTATGCGCTGCAGCTGCGCCTTGTCAGCGCCAGGCGCATGAGCGGAGGCATCTGAAATGCTGCTCGACTATGACCGCATGGGATGGTTGAGGGTTGCCCTGCTCGGCTTCACCGCGTTCGTCGCCGCCTTCCTCCTGTTGCCGGTGGTCTTTATCGTTCTGCTGTCGTTCGGCTCGTCGCGCTGGCTGGCCTTTCCGCCACCCGGCTGGACGCTCAAATGGTACCAGGAACTGTTTGCCGATCCGTCTTGGTTGGAGGCGGCGCTGACCAGCGCCCGCATCGCCACGATGACGGCGATCCTTGCCGTGGTGATCGGCCTGCTTGCCTCGTTTGCGCTGGTTCGCGGCCAGTTTCGCGGACGTGAAACCCTGCGCGGCCTCCTGCTGACGCCGATGGTCTTGCCGGTCGTCGTCTTCGCAATCGCAATCTATGCATTCTTCCTCCGCCTCGGTCTCGGCGGCACCACCATCGGCTTCGTCATCGCCCACACGGTCCTTGCCCTGCCCTTCGCGATCATCCCGATCGCCACGGCGCTCGAAGGATTCGACAAGTCGATCGAGGACGCGGCGATCGTCTGCGGTGCAAGCCCGCTCGAGGCGAAGCTCCGGATCACCTTGCCGTCGATCCGCATCGGAATCTTCTCCGCCGCGATCTTTTCCTTTCTCGCATCGTGGGATGAAGTCGTCGTGGCGATCTTCATGGCCAGCCCGACCTTGCAGACCTTGCCCGTCAAGATATGGGGCAGCTTGCGTGCTGATCTGAGCCCGGTCGTTGCCGCCGCCTCCAGCCTGCTCGTCGGTCTGACGCTTGCCCTGATGGTCGTGACGGCACTGTTGCGCCGGAAGTTCCAGACATGACCCAGCCCTTCCTCTCAATCCGCAAGCTGCGCAAGGCGTTCGGCGCGATCACCGCAGTGCATGACGTCACGCTGGACATTCCAAAGGGTCAGTTCCTGACCTTTCTCGGGCCGTCGGGTTCGGGAAAATCAACAACGCTCTATGCCATCGCCGGCTTCCAGGATCCGAGCTCCGGCGATGTCCAGCTGGAAGGCAAATCCTTGCTGGCGATACCCTCGCACAAGCGCAACATCGGCATGGTCTTCCAGCGCTACACGCTGTTTCCGCACCTGACGGTCGCCGAAAACATTGCCTTTCCGCTTCGGGTTCGCCGCCGGCCTGATGCCGAGGTGAAGACGAAGGTCGGCGACATGCTGGCCCTGGTGCGGCTGGAAAGCTTTACCGCGAGACTGCCCGGCGCGCTGTCGGGCGGCCAGCAGCAACGCGTCGCCCTGGCCCGGGCGCTGGCCTATGATCCGCCGATCCTGTTGATGGACGAGCCGCTTTCGGCGCTCGACAAGAAGCTGCGCGAAGAGATCCAGGCGGAGATTCGCCGTATCCATCGCGAGACCGGCGTCACCATCCTCTACGTGACCCACGATCAGGAAGAAGCGTTGCATCTGTCCGACCGGATCGCCCTGTTCAAGGACGGCCGGATCGAGCAGACCGGCACCGGCGAGGACCTCTATCTCAGACCTGCGACCGATTTCGTCGCCGGCTTCATCGGCAATTCAAACTTCCTGGCCGCCGAACATATCGAAACCGTCGGTAAATCAGCAACCATCCGCCTCTCCGACGGTTCGCTCGTATCCGGTGTGAACGTCAACGCCATCTTCGACAAGGGTCAAAAGGCCAGGCTGATGATACGGCCGGAAGCGTTTCGCATGGAGCCAAGTCCAACGAGCGCTGAACTGGCTGTCGAGATCGTTGACGTCGCGTTCTATGGAGAACGCCGGCGGATCGTCGCGCGCACCGCCGCCGGACAGGAGGTCGACATCAGGCCGACGTCTGCCGCCATGGAATCGAATGACGCCGCGCAGCGCCGCCGGCGGGTCTTTTTCGATCCCGCCGCCGCATTCCTGTTTCCGGCTTGACCAGTCCGCGGTGATCGCCCCCATCCAAGCCCTTCGCAGCAATGAACGCGTGCTAAGCAATAGGTTGTCGTTAGGTCCTCCATCAGCTTCAGCCGACCAACGCGCAACGTGTGCGAAACTGCCGGCGGCTGATCGTGGATACCTCGGCGAACATCCTCGTGGGTAGGCCAATGCGGTCGGCGAAAGGCACCTCACGAGACCTGTCGGCCGCCCCATCGCAGGAACGAAAATGGAAGAAGAGGGAAACTTTCGCGTGCAGTTCTTGCACACGAGCTCCCATAACTGATTGATTTGTTTGCCTGTTTGTCCAATCCATCATTAGAGACATGCGCGTTGACGCCGATGGGCCCGCGTGGACAGGTACGGTTGACCTGGTCTGCTTCCTCCACCCTCCCACCTTGAGAAGGCTGGCAGCGACCTTTGCTCAGCGCTCGTAATCGTTATCGTTTGAGCGCTGGGTCTTACGGTTCTGCTCTTCCGCCTCACGTGCCTTCTGTTTGTTGGCGTCCTTCTGCTTGGCTCTCCCTTTCTCCTGATCGGTGCCTGTTCGCGGCTGCTCCGGCTGGTGGGGATCGTCCCGAGCAGGAAGGTCTCGCCCTCGCGCCTCGCGCTCGGGGATCGGCTCGCCACCGCCACCACGACGCTGCTGCTGCCGCTCGAATTGCAGCCGCGCCAGACGGTCATGCATCTTATCGTTGACCTCTTCACGATACTGTTCGAACTGTCCTTGATGCGCCGGCGACAGCGTCTCGCGCATGTTGTCCAGAGCCTGATTGACGCGGGCCATCTGACGCCGCATTTCCAAGGGGGTTTGCGCCATGTTCAAATCTCCTATCAGTGCATTCAATTCTCTCATACCGGGATGGGACAGGAAAGACTTCTGCCCCGATTGATCAGCTCCGCGCCCCACGGCAGGACCTGGCTGCCCCTCCCCTGTCCGATCGCGACGGAACCGCAGAAAATTGTTGCCGATCGACTCCGCTGCCGCGAGAGCCTGACCGACTACTCCCGCGGTCCGCATCGTCGTCACAGTCTTTTGCCATGCGGCAGCGATTGCATCGCCGTTCACGACAAGGGATTGTCCATCCAAACGGCGTTGCCGCTTGGCCTCCACTCGGTCGATCGTCCTGGCGCTGACCTGATAGCGCGGATCGCTCTGGGCGCGGCTGTAGGCTCCGGCATGCTCCTTCGTGAATGGCCGCGTCATCGCATGATCCATGCGCCGCGTCGCCACCATCGCAATGCCGTTCTCGCGTGCTTTTTCCGCAAAGGTCTCGCGCCAGGCGGCCAGATCTGGCTTGTAGAATTTCAGGCGTTCGCCGTCGGCTGACCGTGCCTGCACCATCGCGTGGATATGGACGTGCTTGGTGTCCTTGTGATGCGCCAGGACGAACTTGTATCCTGGCGCGCGCTCCTCGAGCACGGCGCGCGCCGCGGCCATGACGGCGTTGGCATCGGTGCCGGCTCTTGCCGAGAAAAGCAGGTGATAGGCATTGCGGCGCTCACGTCCCGAAAACTGCGGGCGCCATTGTTCGTAGACCGCAGCCGCCGCCTTGGTGGAATTCTTCACCCCGGGCACAGGCTCGCCATTTGCATGGCGGACTTGGCTGTGGGTGCGGATGAACTTCTGCAGGAAATATTTCGCTTTGGGTTCACGGCTCACGGCCGCCGTTACCTCTGCCTTGGCGACCACCCCCGCCGCGCCCATTGCCTCAGACAAACGGGCCTCGATCTTATCGAGCGCCCTGCTGCGCGAATTCTCCCGACCGCCGGCCAGCACTTTGGCAAGCGGTCCGGCCCGCTCATAGGTGTGTGCGTAAACCTGAACCGTCTGTCCGTCCTGTGCATAGATGAACGGTTTTGCACCGAAGGCCTTGTTCAACGCCTCGCTCAAGTCGGCACCGGTGACCTCGCCGGCGAGTTCGAAACGAACCTCGAGAAAATTGGTATTTTCCAAGGGCGGTTCGAACGTCTCGCAAAACGTCTCCAGGAACGCCTTTCGTGCGGCGCCTGTCGCAAGGACCTGCCCATCCTCGTCGAAAATCTCTATGTCGTGTTTCTCGCCTTTTTCGTCCTCGCGCTTTCCGATGTAATTGAGCAGCCGAGCGGCGGCTTCCTTGGTCGATGGCGGATTGGGCATGACCTTAAACACAGCAGGCTGCGCACCCGCCGCATAGCCTGCCCGTGCCGCCACGGCCCGCGCCTGATAGCCCGCCCGCGCCGCTCGTCCTAGACTGCTCGGGCGCGCAGCACCATGGCCGCCGCCGCGCCGCTTCCAGTCTTCCTCCTCCTCCTCTTCCGGCCGGAAACCGACGAGCGTGGCGCCATAGACCATGATCGGCGCGCTAGGGGCCTTGGGCGAGCTCGCAGCCGCGGCGGACCTCGGAGCCCTGCTCCCCACCACTCCTGTCCCTCCCGGGGGCGAACGGGGGACGTTCCTGCCGCCACCAACCGTCGAGCCGGCTTGTCCTTGCCCGAGGCGTGCGCCGCCACCGGTCCGCTCATAACTCTTCATCGCCTGGAATTCGCCGGCCGCGCGACGGGCGCCCATCAGAGGCTTGTCGTCGTCCAGGTCCTCACGCTTCACGCCGGACTCGCCCCGCAGATAGCGTTCGATTTCGGCCGCGTAGCCGGCAAGACGACCGCTCATGGCCTGGCCACCCTCGCCTTGCGGGGACCGACGGTCATCGCCTTCAGTTCCTCGCGGAACTGCCGCACGAGGTCGCCCACGGCGATCAGCGCCTGCTCAAGATTCTCATCATGGGCAACACGGCCATCGTTCATGGTGCGCACGGCCTGATTGAAATTGACGCCGACGCGCCGCAGCTGATCGGTCATGTCCACGATCGCCGGCCGCAACGCCTCTGACGCGATAGGCAGGTGCCCGACCTCTGCCCGCACGAGACGCCGGACGACCTCGCTAACGGTTACGCCGTCCCGCTCCGCAATGGCTTTGAGGCTGGCCAACTCGTTAGCCGAAAACCGGATGTGCGTCACCTCGCCATAGCGTCGTGACGCGCTCTTGATCGCTGCTTTCTGGGCGTCTGCATCCATCTCTCAAGCCCGCTTGCGGGCGCTAAGGCCCGCCAGGGCCGCGCCGCCTATTTTGTGTGTATCACAAAATAGGCAATCCTGCCAATAAAGTAGGCGCCCAATAACAAGTAGCCGCGGGCCGGTGTTCCTTTCAAACGAGCGCATTTGTCAGCGGCAGCGGTCCGGGCAAATGTCTCCATGACGCGTTGAAGACTTGTTTCCATGTTAACATGGAAACATCAGAGCGATCCGCACCCCGGTCAGCCTGCCAGACCCCTTCCTCACTGATAGCAGCTGCGCAATGTCTGCACCCCAAGCGGGCCTTACGGCGCGCGCCTGGGTTGCCAAACCGGTTTGCCCCGTTGACTATGTCACCATGTTTCGACCGTGACATTATTCCATGTGTCCATGATGACTTGTTTCCATGTTAACATGGAAACAAGGAGACATGGCCGGAAGGAGGCCCCATGATCATCTCCGCTGCGATCCCAAAGGGCGGCACTGGCAAATCAACGATGCTGCGTGCCCTCGCATCCGTCGCGCTGCATCGGGGTTATTCGGTCACTCTTATCGATGGCGATCGGCGGCAGAACATGAACCGCTGGTTCCAGATGCTGGGTGACGCTGGCAATCGCCCTGACAGCTTCCAGCTGGTGAGCGCGATGACCCCGCAGGAGATCCTTGACGCTGCAGCCACTCACAACGGGGAACGCTCCGTCGTGTTGATTGATACGGAAGGCACCACAAATGACAACCTCATGGCCGGGCTCTTCGCGGCCGACATTGTCGTCGTGCCGGTCTATTTTGCCCTCGACGATGTGACCGCCGCCATCCAAATCACGGATCACTACATCCCGCTGGCGGTCGAGAGCCGGGGTAGGCAGCTGCCTGCGATATTCGTGCTGACCAAGCAGACCATCATCGATGGCAGGGCGCGAGCCCTGACCGAACTGCGCGCCATCATCCAGGCCAACGGCACGCCGATTGCAGAACACGTCCTGCACAATCGCGTTGCCTACCGTGACCTTCAGACCGGGCAGACCCTCTACAGCCCCGAGGTGCCTGACGCAAAGGCGGTTGCCGAGAGCGAAGGGGTCTTCGACGACCTTCTGCAAACCTTCATCGAAGCCACAAGGAACGCGGCATGAGTGAAGAAACCGCGCCGAAACCCGGTGACGACAAGAAGGCCCGCATGATGAAGGCGATCTCCACGCAGCCGCCCGTACTGCCGAGCATGTTCATCCCACAGAAGGTCGAGCCGTCAGGGATCAAGGAGCAAGCTACGCCACCGATGGAGGAACCGACAAAGCCGTCCCCGGCAGTCGGGCCCGATTTCCGCAAGCTGCTGCGGCAGGGTCAGAAAAAAGACCCCATCGCCGGAAAGAAGATTCGCGAGGAGGAGATGATCCGCTGCGGTTACTACCTGACGGCCGTGGAGCAGCGGCAGTTCAAGTTGCTGGCGATCAGCAACGGGCACAGCATGACCGAACTGCTGCGAAAGGCTGTCCAGGACTATATCCGCATTCATAAGCACAAACTGCCGAAGGAATAATCGGCGGTTTGGAGTCTCCATCGCATGCTGTGACGGGTGATGTTCGTGGCTCTTTTGCGACGCGCAAAAAAAGGGCCCGCGACGGAACACTCCGTCGCGGGCCCTTTTACGTGTTGCCTACTTGGGTTGGTTGAGGTGTTTCAGCACCTCGCCGAGGATGTCGTCCCGCTCCGGACGCCCGCTGGCTGCAGCTTTGTCGTCGACCAGCTTTGCGGCCAATTCAGGCGGCAGCGGGACTAAGTCGTAGCCGTGTGAGATGGCTGCATGGCGAAGATCCTCAAGCGTTTCGAACGCGCGGTCGCGGGTGCCAAGCCAGAGCGCGGGCTCGTCGGTTTCTTCGTGCGGGAACGCTTGCAGGAAGTAGGTTCGAAGTGGCGGGTCGTAGCCGATGACAGCGTCTGGATCCGAGCGGCCCTGTCCGGTGACGGTGCCAGTGACAGTGATGGTGTAGCGACTCATTGCAACCTCCTTTTGCCGGGGGAGCCGGCCCCTTGCGGGGCCGGCCACCGATGCCTCATTGGGGGTTGTTCCAGAGGATGACCTTCTTGTTTTCCTCGCCGCCCGGGGCGGGAGCGAGGTTGCCGAAGATTACGCCGATCTCGGGGGCTTCCAGCTTGATCGAGAGGTATTCCTCGCCCGAACGCTGGGAGATGCGGTGCCAGCCGGCTCCGATCTCGAAGCCCGTGCGCTTGTTGACGATCCGGTAGTCGGGCGCGTCCTCGCGCGACTTGTTGGTGTTCGGGATCAGGGTGATCGGGGCGTTGACCCGGAGCGTGGCAAAGATGCCTTCCATCGAGCCGTCGGCCTTGGTGGCGAGGTTTGCGATCGTGGTGGCCATGGTAGTTCTCCTTCGGTTGCATCGGGACCATTCCCGATGGCGCCAAAGGAGAGGGCCGTCCTGCTGCGGTCATCTCGGCGAAAATTCTGGAAAATTCTATTTACCGAAAAATAGCGGGCAGCCCTTCGCCTGCCCGCAGATAAAAACAGAAATAGAATTTTCCAGAATTTTCGCCGAGTGTACCCCCAACGGGGGTTGACCGCACAAAGCAGGCGGTCGTCTACAAAGGCGACATGAAACGGGAATGGCCCCGGATGCGACCGAAGGAAAAGAACCCAGGCCGCCATCGCTAGACCGCCGACGCAACGCTGCCGGATCGCAGGACCATGCAGCAGCCTCTCGGGTCATGTCGTCGGCATCGCCAACACATCGAACAGCAGCCCGGCGCGTGACCGCCTGGCGTGTTCGGTATGGCGGCACAGCGGTTTCGAGATCGGAGCCGACTGGCAGCGAAGTTCACGCCCCTCGGGGACGAGCCTCGCAGCCAGGTTGGATGACCCGGCACGCCAGGATGTTCGGCACGCTTGCCCCCGCCTCAGAAGCGAGAAGCGTCAAGATGATCATCCTGCACAACGCCCCGCGGCTCTGCGCGGGCCGGTTTCGAAAGGGGTCGGCTCCGGCCGTTCATAAAAGTGGAGTAGGCGGCGCGGGGCCGGATCAAGCCTATCGGATCGGACCGCCGGGCTGTCGGCGGGACCGCGCGTACATCATCCCGGCAACGCCAGACGCTCGTCCGGCATTATGCGGGCTTCGGCCTGGCGGCGAATGTCCATACCGGCATGGCGGAGTATGGCGCACCAGTCTTGCACATTGTACGTCGTCGCCACGCTGCCCCTTGCCAGATCGTAAATGACGCACGGCTTGTTCGCGATGGCGAGCCGAAGCACGTTGACGGCCGTGCCAGGTGATGCGCCATCCCAGACCATCATGCCAAAGTCGGCGCGCCGCGCCATCTCCCGGTCTTTGGCGGCGTGGAACCAGTATCCTTCGGCGCCCTCAGGAGAAGGAACATGGTAGGCGGCCCAGTCGCCCAGATTGTTGCGGGGTTCCTTGCCGGTATGGAAGACCCCGACATGCTCGTAGCCGTAGCCCGCGAGCAGGCCCTGCGCCTCGGCATCGGCTCCAGACTCGTCGCCAATCAGCACGCCGTGCTCGGCAGCGACGATTGCGCCGATCCGAGCGATGGCAGGTTCCGGCAGCTCGAATATCTCGCGCGATCCACCTATGAATATCATCGCCATCGTGACTTTCCTTTCTCTCCAGCGCCCCCGCCTCGCTCTGGCCGCCCTTTCCCTCCGGCCCTTCGCGAGGGATCGTCACCCGAAGGCCGAGACGGCGAAGCCGGCTCGGGGAGCGGCGGGAGGCCGCGACGAGAGCCCGGCCGGCCGTAGGCCGGCGCGCCGGCCCCTGCCGCTGCCGGAGGCGCTACGCGCGTGGAGCTAGTGGCCTTTGTCGGCCAGCCAGAGGCTCACGTCCTGGATCGAGCGCATGAGCACCGACGGATTGTCCCGCGCGGGAATGAAGCCCGAGTTCTACCAGTAGCGCTCGGCCTCGGCGTCGATAGCCCGCACCACCACCGCGCGGCCGCCGACGATGTCGGCGCCGGCGACGCAGCGATGCAGCGCGTCCTTGACCAGACCGCTGCCGACGCCTTGCCCGGCATGGCGGTGGTCGACGGCGAGTTGTCCGATTAACAGGGTCGGATCGGGCCGCCCGCCGGTGCGGAGGCGCGCGGTGCGCTGTTTGGCTGGATCACGCCTGGCGCGAGGCCGTAATAGCCGACGACTGTGCCCTCGTCGTGAACGATCAGGACGCGGGTAAACCGCGGGCCTGGTTCGTTCGCGCGAAGCCAGCCAGCCAGGCGTTGAGTGCCGGCTTGCCGCAATCGAAGCTGTCGAGGCGGTGCGTGTCATCGAGGAGTTCGATGCCTGAAAGCGCCACCTAACGGTCCCAGGGCGGGGACCGGCGCAGCCGCTCGGCCGCCTTCGGCGGAGGCGCAGCGGCGGGGGCTGAGATCGCCTGCATGAAAGCGTCATAGGCTTCCGGGGACACGATGGCGGTTGTGTTGACGATGGCCGCCTGCGCCTCGTGCAGTGCTGCGCGCCGCATGAACTCGGTGCGCGACAGGCCGAGCAGCTCCGCGCCGCGGTCGATGATCGTGAGATCGTCGTCGCGAAACCGCATCGAGACGGATATCTTCCTATTCGCGGCGGCGGCCATGGTGCGTTCCTGTGCTGGATGGACATACGTCCGTGCAATGCAGCATGACACCGGATTTGCGTGACGCAACATTCCTGTTCCTGCGACCGGCGTACAGGCATGCGGAAACGGCGGACTGATCCGATCCGAGGTATGCTCCCTGCCGCGAAAGAGAACGTCAATCCAGACGGCTGACGCGGCGGCCCTCGCTGCGCGCTTCGATAAAGGCGCCTGCGATCTTCATCATGAATGCCTTGCTGAAACGACCGAGGGGCTTACCGTCGGATTCGATGTACCAGGAGCGTTCGGCAATATCGTAGTTGTATTCGTCAACCATATTCCAGCAGCGTTTGAGATCGGTCAGACCGGCGCGGCGGCACTCGATAGCGGAGACTTCCAAACCGACCCGATCGCTGGTCGGTGGCTGGGTGGTTATCGCCAGGAGCGCGAGATGGGTCAGGCCATCTCTTGCGCCGCGGACAGCGATGACCACGCAGGTCGGCCGGCTCTTGCGGCCTTCCGTTTCGCCGCGCTCGTGTTGCCATGCCCAAAGATACGGGTAGGAGATCACCTGACCAGGCAGAAATCTACCGCTCATCATCGTATCCTTCCCCGCGCGCCAATCGGTCGATCTCGGCGGCGAAGAGTTCCGTGTGTTCCTCCGGCATCTCGGAGACATGGTATGCGCGGCGGGGATCGCCGCCGATGCGCATCCGTTCGTAGTGCTCGTAGCTCATCAGCACGAACCGGGGTTTCCGGTGCTTGGTAAGAATAACGGGTTCGCGGCTGGCAACGTCGGTGACGTCGCCTACCTGCTTGTTAAGATCCCCCGTCGTGAACTGGCGCATGGCTGGACTCCTTGATCAGTCTCCATATTATCCAGATTTTCTGGATTTGCAAGAAAACGGCGCTCACGCGCCGCCCTCCGCGAACCGCCACACGGGGATGCCGAGCCGACGCGCCTTGTCGGCAAGGTTGTCGGTAATGCCGGAGCCGGGAAAGACGATCAGGCCGTAGGGCACCACGGAGAGAAGCTGGTCGTTGCGGCGGAACGGAGCCGCCTTGGCGTGTCGGGTCCAGTCCGGCTTGAAGGCGATCTGGGTGACCTTGCGGTTCTCGGCCCAGCAGGCGGCGATGCGTTCGGCGCCGCGCGGGCTGCCGCCGTGGAGCAGGACCATGTCGGGATGCTTCTCGCGGGCCTTGTCGAGCGCCTCCCAGATCCGGTCGTGATCGTTGCAGTCGAGGCCGCCGGCGAAGGCGATCTTGGTGCCGGCTGGAACGAGCACCTCGGTTTCGGCATGGCGGCGGGCGGCGAGGAAGTCTCTGGAGTCGATCACCGCTGCGGTCATCGCCTGGTGGCTGACCTTGGAGCCGGTGCGCGGCCGCCATGCCGATCCGGTCTGCGCCTCGTAGAGGTCGGCGGCCTCATCGCGCATGATTTCGAGCACGTTGCGGCGCTCGATATAGGTGATGCCTTCCGCAGTGAGCCGTTCCAGCTCCACCGATTTCACCTCGGAGCCGTCCTGCTCACTCTGGCTCGAACGCTGCGCGTCCTCGTTGCGGTCAAGGCTGCGGGCGACGCGCTCGGCGGCGCGGTGGAAGACGTTTGCGAAGGACCAGAGCAGGTCGTCGAGATCGGGTTCGAGCCTGGTGTCGCCAAGCATACCGGCGAAGGTCTCGACGATGCCGCCGAGGCCAGCCCGGATCACTTCGTCGTCGGGAAGCGGCCGAGGATCAGGTTCGTCCTGGTGCGGGCGATGGCCGTACATCTGCAGTTCGAGGATGACACGATCGGTCGGCGAGGAGGCGTGGTAGGGTTCGTAGGCGTCGTCGAAAGGAAGCTCGTAGGTCATGGCGTGTCTCCATCGGTTGTGGTCGCGCCTATCGCGGCCTGACAGCGCATCCCGGCCGCGCCGCGGGCGCGGCCGCACCGAAGGCCGGAGCGCGAGCGGAGGACGGCGCAGCCGTTGCGGCCGTGACCGGGGGGTGGCAGGGGTCGCCTCTCGGGCAGGCCGCGGGCACAGCCTCTCCGGCGGACCGTCGCCATGCCTGCAAGGCTTCCGGTGACGCCGACCCTGCCCGCCTGCCGGCCCCGCCCGTTCATCCGGGCGGCAGGAAGAGACGGGCATCATCCGGGACGAGCTGATCGCTGAGCCATGCGGCGAGATGAGCTGGGCCGAGATGGCGCAGATCGTCGTTGAAGTCGCCGAGCTGCGGCCGCAACACCAGGGCGAGGATTCCTGACTCGCCTGCGCGCTGGCTGAGACGTTCGATGCCGTGCCGGCCGGCGGCGTCAGCGTCGGCCGCGATGTAGAGGCGGCGGCAGCCGGGGGGCAAGATCAGGCCGGCGAGGTGATTGGCCGAGGTGGCCGCAGCCACCGGCAGCGCCGGCATCACCGTGCGGAGCGAGGCCATCGTCTCGAAACCCTCGCCGGCGGCCATGACCGGAACGGGCGTGCCGGGATCGAGGCCGAGCCAGATGCCATTTCCCAGGAGATGACCGAGCGAGCGTCGAGGATCGGCGATCTGCGCCTTGCCGTTGCCGTCCGGAGCGAGCCAGGTGCGCTGGAGGCCGGTGATGCGCCCGTCGATGCCGGTGACCGCAGCGATCAGCGCGGGCAGGGTCTGCGTCTCGCCGGTCACGAGATCGCGATAGTAGCAGTCGGGGTGGAAGCGCAGGGCGCGTTCGCGGGCGGCAAGCAGAATGCCGCGGCCGGTGAGGTAGCGTTCGGCCAGCGTGCCGGCGATCGGCTGCGACATGGCGAACAGGCGGCGGGCGGCGTCAGGGGAGCCGCGTGCCGCGGCAGGCTGGCGCTGGATATCGGATGAGCGGGACTGGGGTTCTGGCCGTGGGATGGCGAGGAAGCGACGCGCTTCATCGGCGACCTCGCGGAATCCGACCAGGCCGCAGCTCGCCTCGATGACGTCGAGCAGGTCGCCATATTCGGCCGTCGCCTCGTCGACCCACTTGCCGGCAGGGCCTTTGGCATTGGCTTTCAGCCGCACATGCATGGAGCGGCCGCGCGCGTTGCGGACATCACCGACGATCCAGTGATTGCCGGAGCGATGGCCGTTGGAGAGATATTCGCGGCACACCGCCTCGGCATGTTCGCCAAGGCGGCGTGCCAGCTCGGAGGCCGAGGCGGTCATGATCGCCTCCCCTCAAGCCGCCGAGGTACGGTCTGTGACGCCAACCAGCGTATGGCGGTCGAGGAGCGCGGCGAGGATGGCGAACCCTTGCTCGGTCGTCGGGATGAACAACCGGAGCTTCCAGGAGATGATCTCGGAGATCAGACCCAGCGCCTTCAGCCGCGGGACCATCGCTTCGGTGAAGCCGACCAGCTCGACACGGTAGTCGTTCATGACGCGGCTGCGGCGCAGAATCAGGCCATCGGCGAGTTGCAGTCCGATCCGTCCGTCGACAAGCCCGTTCCAGGCATCTTCCGGCGCCAGCCTCGGCACATCGTCGAGCCCCAGATTGCGGAACATGGTCGTGACAAGCGTCGGCGCGATGTGACGGCCGATGATGCGCTCCCCGGCATCGCTCTGGATTCGATAGACTCGACAGTCGTCGTCCGGCAGCCGACGCCAGATCGGCAACAGCAGGCCCGTCACGATGTGAAAGGTGCTGGTGGTAAACTCCGGGACGGCAGCGACTTCCGAGTCCCACAGCTCGCAGAACAATTTCCGGTCGGCGGGCTGCCAATGTGTTTCGGCAAGGGCGTCGAGGCCGAAGCGCAGCTCGTCCGTCGGCCGCAGCAGGCGCACGCGATGCTCTATCGCGCCGTCGTCGAGCATCAGGCTCGCCGTCGGCAGCCGGATCGCCGCGCGGCTCGACCGTGTGTTCACCAGCAGAACCGATTGGGGCTCCGCACGGGCAATGGCCAGCGCATCAATGAGCCCGAGCGGCCGGATGCGGTCCTTGCGCGCGACTGTCAGCACATGCGACTGCGCGCCGGAGACTGGATGGGTATAGACGGTCCTACGATCAGTGACGACGATGCTCTCCGCCGTGATCGTCTCCAGACCCTTGTCATAATTGCCGGCGGCGATGGCGCCTTCTATTTTTGCCGCCATCAGTTGCTCGAACACCTCGAACAGCAGGTTCTGGGTTTCGATGCGCAACGCCAGGAGACGGTTGAGCCAGGTCGTGATCGGCGGCAGCTCGTCACGCAAACCACCTTCATCCGTCGTCAGCGACAGCCCGGTCACGGTCTCGAAGGTCGTGAGCGAGCAGCCCTCGATCTTGCCCTGGTGCAGCAGCATGTAGAATTGGCGAAGTGCGGCCCGCGCGTAGGGGCTTTCGAGATTGTCTTCGGCACGGAACAGCCCTGCCCCGCCGGTCTGGCGCTGGCCGCGCGTGATTGCGCCCAGCGTGTCGAGCCGTCGTGCGATCGTCGACAGGAAGCGCTTGCCGGCCTTCACATTGGCGGCCATGGGCCGGAACAGCGGCGGTTGCTTCTGATTTGTGCGGTGGGTCCGCCCGAGCCCCTGTATGGCGTTGTCGGCGCGCCAGCCGGCCTCGAGCAGATAGTGTTTGCGCAGTCTCTGGTTCCGGACCCCAAGATCGGCGTGGTAGGAGCGGCCGGTGCCGCCGGCGTCCGAAAACACCAGTACGCGCTTGTCGTCATCCATGAAACTCTGGGTCTCGGCGAGGTTGGCCGAGCCCGGGCGGTTTTCCACGGCCAGCCGGTCGATACCGTCGCGGCCGGTCTTCTTGACGATGCGGCGCGAGCGCCCGGTCACCTCGGCCACAGTATCGGTGCCAAAGTGATGCATGATCTGGTCAAGGGCACTGCCGACCGGTGGCAACGACGCAAGCCGCTCGATCATCTCGTCGCGCCGGCGCACAGCCTCCCGGCACTGGACCGGGTTGCCATCTTCGTCGTGGACAGGCCGCGAATAGAGGTTCCCTTCGGCGTCCGAATATTCCTCGAACAACTGGGTCGGGAAGGAGTGCATCAAGTACCCGCCGACATATTCCCGCGGCGTGATGTCGACATGCAGGTCCGACCATTCCTCGGTCGGGATCTCGGCAAGGCGTCGTTCCATCAGCGCTTCGCCGGTCGAGACGATCTGCACGACCGCCGAATGACCTTCGAGCCGGTCCTGCTCGATCGCGCCGATCAGCGTCGGCGTCATCATCGAGGTGATCAAATGCGAGAAAAAACGTTGCTTGGTACTTTCAAAGGCCGAGCGCGCCGCCGATTTTGCGTTGCGGTTCAGCGTGCCGGACTCACTGGTGATGTTGGTCGCCTCGAGTGCGGCGGTCAGGTTGTTGTGAATGACCTGGAAGGCGTCCGCATAGGCGTTGTAGATGCGGATCTGTTCGTCGGTCAGCTCATGCTCGAGCAAGTCGTATTCGACACCGTCATAGGAGAGCGAACGCGCCGCATAGAGGCCGAGCGATTTGAGATCGCGGGCGAGCACTTCCATCGCCGCGACACCGCCGTCCTCGATCGCGGCGACGAATTCGGCGCGGTTGGCGAATGGAAAATCCTCGCTGCCCCAGATTCCGAGGCGCTGCGCATAGGCGAGGTTCTCGACCGCGGTCGCACCGGTCGCGGAGACGTAGACGACGCGCGCGTCGGGAAGCGCGTGCTGGAGCCGCAGGCCTGCCTTGCCTTGTTGCGAGGGCGCGACGTCGCCACGCTCACTTTTGCCGCCAGCGGCGTTGGCCATGGCGTGGGCCTCGTCGAAGACGATGACGCCATCGAAAGATTTTTTCGCCCGCGACCGGTTTTCTCCAATCCTTGTCTGGCTTTCTTTAATCCCCGTCTGTCTTTCGGCCCTTCCCGTGTCTTGTCCAACCCAGTCGAGGATCTGGGCGACCCGGGATTTCTTGCCCTCCCGTTCCTGCGAGCGCAGGCTTGCGTAGGTCGTGAACAGGATGCCCTCGGCAAGGCGGATCGGTGTGCCCTGCCGATAGCGTGAGAGCGGCTGCACGAGGAGTTTTTCCTGGCCAAGTGCTGCCCAATCGCGCTGGGCGTCTTCAAGCAATTTGTCCGACTTGGAAATCCAGATCGCACGGCGGCGGCCCTGCAGCCAATTGTCGAGGATGATGCCGGCGACCTGCCGTCCCTTGCCGCAGCCGGTTCCGTCACCCAGAAACCATCCGCGGCGGAAGCGGACCGCGTTCTCAGCACCTTCTGGCGCGGCGGAGACGACATCGCAGGTCTCGTCAACAGTCCAGGCGCCGGTGAGATGGCCGGAATGAGCCTCGCCGGCATAGATGACGCTTTCGAGTTGGGCGTCTGACAGCAGGCCCTCGTCGATGATCGCATCAGGAAGAAGCGGCCGATAGGAAGGCTTTGGCGGCGCGACGGCGGCCATTGCGGCCGACTGCACGAGCGGCGTCGGATGCGGTTTCGCGCGGGGAATGTCGATCGAATGGAGCGCGTAGGGTTCGTAGATCGTGTCAGTGAGCCGGCCGCTCTCCTCCGGCATCCAGTCGCGCAGTTCGTAGGCAAGGGGGACAGCCGGAGTGGTGCTCGCCATGATGGGGCGGGTAGGCTTTGCCCGGAAGACAACAGGGCGGACCGGCCGGATGACCTTCGGAACGGCGGCAGCAGCGGATGCGGTTCTCGCCGCGGATCGGGCGGCCATCTGCATGGTGGCATTGCGCAGGATTCCGTTCGATAGGGCGCCGATCGAGTCCGAAAAGCCGCCCGGTGTCCGGGGCGGCAGATCCGTGATCCAGGAGAGCAGCGTTTCGACATCCGTGGCCTTGCCGGGCGACCGGACGAAGCCGGTCGGGTCGGCGGCCGGTACCTTGTCGATAATTGTCAGGCGGGTCTCAGTGGTAGTGCCATGGCGGGCGTAGACACGGCCGTCGATCGCCGCTGTGAAGATGATGGTGCCCTGCTGCTGCAACCGTTCGAAGGTCGGCCGCCATTTGGGGTTTTCCGGAGACAGCCCGGTGCCGGTGATGGCGACCAGGCGCCCGCCCGGACGCAGGCGTACGAATACGGAGGAGAGGTGCCGCCATGCCGCATCGGCGACATGGCCGTCGACATAGGCGCCGACGCTGAAGGGTGGATTCATCAAGACGACGGACGGCTTGATCGCAGCATCGAGGTGATCGTCGATATGGGCGGCGTCGTGCCGAGAGACGGGCATGCGCGCAAACAGCAGGCCGAGGAGATCGGCGCGTATCGCGGCAAGCTCGTTGAGGGCGATCGAGGCGCGCGCCATCTCGGCATGGACGGCGAGCAGACCGGTGCCGGCCGAGGGTTCGAGAACGAGGTCGCGCGATGCGATCGCCGCGGCGTGCGCTGTGACGAAGGCCAGCGGCAACGGCGTCGAGAGCTGCTGCATGGCCTGGCCCTCGTCGGACCGTCGCGTATGAGTGGGAAGAAGTTCGGCGATACGCTTCATCATCGCCAGCGTTGCCTGCGGCGTGGTGGACCGGGACAGGATCGCAGGGCCGAACCGGCGCAGAAACAGCACCTGGGCGACTTCGAGCGCTTCATAGGCGTCCTTCCAGACCCAGAACCCTTGCGCATCGCTGCTGCCAAAACTTGTCGTCATGGCGGTGCGCAGTGCGGCGGTGGTGACAGGCTCGCCCTGTTCGAGGAAAGGCAGAAGCCGCACTGCCGCCTGATGGATCGCCTGGGCGGTGTCGATGGCGTCCTGTGCCGGCGCGGCGAGGGAAGCGGCCGTACGTGCGACGGTCGAGGTGGTCGAAACAATGTTCATGGAGATGTCCTTCGCGAGAGGGGAGTGGCGCCCGCGCCGGCACTCTCTCCGTGCCAAGCCGGGCCCACTCCTCCCGGCTCCCCTCTGCCTCTGGCGCCAATCCACCAATGGGGTTGCGCTCAGCGCAAAGCCATGACTTGAATGCGGGACAGGGATGCGGCGGCGACCTGGAGCTGCGGAGGTGATGCGACGGTTCAGAATTGGCAGTGAGGTCTACGAGGAGGGAGCGCCTGGCCTGCAGGCGGCGCTGGCGAATGCCTATGCCCGCACCGAGCGTCCGCTATGCCTGTGCCGCGAGCCAGGCTGCCCGATGTACATCGCCCGCATCGGCGACCTTCATCTGATCAAGCGCATGCCGCTGAGCGGCGGTGGGCATGATCCGTCGTGTGATTCATATGAATCGCCTTACGAGTTGTCCGGCCTGGGCGCTTTGATGGGCAGCGCGATACAGCTCGATCCGCAAAGCGGCTTGGCGGCTTTGAAACTCGATTTTAGCCTGTCGAAGACGGGGAGCCGGGCAGCGCCCGCGCCTGCTGGCGAGAGCTCCGCCAGTGTAACCGGGGACCCCAGGAGGATGTCGCTGCGTGGCCTCCTCCACTATCTGTGGCACGAGGCCGAATTGACGGTCTGGACATCCCGATGGGCTGGCAAGCGACATTGGTGGAATGTCCGCTGGCATCTGCTCGAGGCTGCCGGGCAAATGACGGTGAGGGGCGGACCGCTCGCAGACATCCTGTTCGTACCCGAGCCGTTTCGCGCCGAGAACAGGCAAGCGATCGAACATCGTCGCAACGCGGTTCTCGGCACGGCGCTCCCGCCGAAATCCGGCCCACGAAAGCTACTGGTTCTGGTCGGCGAGGTGAAAGAGATCGTTCCTGCCCGCTCCGGCCAAAAACTTGTCATCAGACATTTGCCCGGCTTTCCCTTCATCATCGACGATGCATTGCACCGCCGCCTGCAGGCACGTTTCGAGAAAGAATTGTCGCTGTGGGGAGCGGATTCCAGCTCACATCTGATAGTGATCGCGACCTTCGGACTGAACCCGGCCGGCCTCGCCCTTGTCGAGGAGGTCGCGTTGATGGTGGTATCCGAGAACTGGATTCCTTACGAGACGGTCCCGGAAAAGCGGCTTGTCGATGCGCTCGCTCGCCTTCGCGAGAAAAGCGTGAAGGGATTGCGCTACGACCTGCAAACCGACCAGCCGATCGCCAACGCTTTGCTCCAGAACCGGCAGCAGCCGACCGCACTCTTTGTCGTCCCGGCCGGTGCGGACGAAGCGTTCGAGGCTTCGTTGCAGGACATGATCGCGAACCAGCCAGAGATGGGTGCGTGGACCTGGCGGGTCGGTGACGGGGAGATGCCGGCCCTTCCATAGGCTGGGACGACATCCCAGATTTTCATCAATGTCGTGAATCGATTGGCGACTATCGATTCAGACTATGCGTTGGACAAGGATCCCCGCTGTCTTGGACCATGACGGTATGGTGAGGGGTGACCAGCGATCGTCTTTTTCGGTGAGCATGCTGCGGGTTTGCGAAGATCCGCGGCGTAATCACAGTGGGCGCCTGGTTGTTCTCAGCGTTGAACTTGGCATGCCATTCGACCCGTCCGAACCCCGCGTTGCATCGGCGAGCGAAACGCTGGAGAGTTGGCTTTCGCATCGGCGTCCGTCCGGGGCGATGGCGGCGGTGTGCGCCGGTATCGGCAACGACCTGGGACACCCAAGCCGGCGGTATGCCGAACACGCTTCATAGCTGCGCTTGTCCGCCTGTGTCGGCTGCTTACGAAGGGTCCTCATCGTTGCTCCCTCTCCTTTTGGTGTGCGGGCGTATCGCCGCCATGCGGTTGTCGATTTCGTTGTCGGACAGGTCCTCCAGCAGTTTCAGGATCGTGCCGTTGCCACCGTCGTTGACGAGAATGATGCGTTTGCCACGGTGCTCCGCGGGCCAGGTGTGGGGATTGATCTCGCCGGCGATCCCCTTGAAGTCGGGATGCGTCGCGCTCCAGATGGCCTCGAGCTTTTCCGCGCGGGTCATGCTGTCGCTCGCGCCGGTCTCGTGAGCGATGATGGCGGCGCGCATCTTGTCGGGAGACTGCCGATCCGTGAGGTCGCAAAAGCCATGAAACCAGCGTTCGCGGCCGCGGATCCTGATCGCTAAGAACACGCTGGTGATGTTGCCAGCCTTGAATTCCGACATGCCGAACATGCCGGTCCTCTGGAAGAGCGGCGGCAGCAGTCCAAGCATGAAGTGATATTGGGCCGCTTCGATCTCAAACCATTCGCCTGCGTAGGGCGTGCCGGAAAGCGGATCGATGCCGGGAGTGTCTTTGTGTCGGCTGAACAGTTGGAACATCTGCTCGCGGGTGGCGACGCCGTCGAGCACCTTCCTGAAGGGTGGATGTGCGGTCATGGGGTTCTCCTGAACGCAGGTCGGCCACGCGCGGCATGAACCGCGTCGTCCCAACTGCTTGGTGGTGTTGTGGCTGTCGACTGGCCGAGCCTGCGGTCGGCGCGCGTGCACCGGCGATGATCGGGTTTGCAGGGTTCAGGCGGCGCGTTGCTCAGAGGAACGCGAAGCGTCTCGACCAACCCCGGTGATGGCACGGACGGCGGCGGCGAGCGTCGGGATGTCGTCGAGCAAGGCGAGCGCAACGAAGTGGTTGGCCCCGCCAGTATAGTCCTTGCGGCCCTTGCAGGTGCGGATCAGGATGCCGTGTCCTGAGGACAGCCCGAACTGGCCGACCTGGATGTAGGCGCGGTCATGGTGCAGGGTAATTTCACCGGAAACGGCTATGCCCGCCTTGTTCGAGCGCAGGTCAAAGCTTCCCTGCAGTAGGGCAAGTTCAACGGCGAGTTTCTTCAGCCGTGAACGGGCTGTCGTGTGAAATCGTCTCTTCTGCTGCTCGTGATAGGAGCAGCTGCTATTCCAATCGAACATGTCAATCTCCATGAAACGGGAAAGGCCCGAGATCGCTCGCGCGATCCCCGGGCCCGTCGTCGGGATGGTTCTATGCGGTGAAGTGATCAGGCGGCCGTGCGGCCCTCGATGATGTCGGCGCCGACCTCATCGGCGGACACCTCTTCGAGATAGGCTCGGCTGTACGAATTGCTGGCGAGCCAGCGTTCGGCCGCCTCGCGATCCTTGGCGAGATAGAGCAGCTCCGGGCTATCGCCGAGGTCCTGCAGGACGCGGACCATGCCGATCATGGGACGCTCGACGATCTCGAAGCGCAGCTCGCTCTCGACGGACCAGGTGCGCCTGACCGAGACGACAATGATAGCGCCCTGCCCGAGATCGCCCTCATGCAGTGCGAAATGGGCTGGCGAGCTATAGGTCGCGCGCTCGCGCGGCGGCTCCTTCCTGACCAGGCGACCGACGCCGTTGCGGCTTTCCCAGGCGGCGAGTTTTTTGGTGAAGCGAGCCGGCGGTTTCACAGCGCCGTCGCTGTATCGGATGACGCTCCCCAATGGGGCGGATTCGTACACGATATGTGCGGACATGCGGGTTTCTCCATGTCGAAAATGAGAAAGGGCCCGGCGGGAGTGCCGGGCCCCGTGCGAGCGTGAGGCCGACTATTCGGCGGCCTGGAGGTGGTCGGCCTCGTCGCCGTCGATGGTCACCAGCTCTTCGGAGGACGAATCCGCATCATCGGCGAGGAAGGCCGGCAGCTCGGCGGCATCGCCGTCGGGAGCTCCCTCGTCCGACATGTCGCCGGCGACCGCGTCGCCAGCATCGGTAGCCACTTCATCGACCTCAAGGCGCAGCGGCTCGGGCAGCCAGTTCGATCCTTCGAGAAGACGGGCGGCTTCACGGGCCATGATGTCCTTCTTCATGTGGTCGATCAGCTGCGCGGAGTCTGCGCCGCGAGCTTCACGGACAGCCTGTAGAATCCGCGCCTTGGTGAGCCGCCCAAGGAACTCGACCGTAGGCGTCCAGCCGGCGTCGACCATATCGAACTGGAGCGAGCGGCCAAGCACGTCTGCATGCTCGAGCGCCTTCGGTCGCCTGTTCCAGGGTTCGACCACCGCATTGAGGGTCAGCGAGACGCAGTGCGCGAACAGCGCCTTGCGGCTTGCTTCGTCGAGGCCGAGAAGGAAGTCCCACAGGCCTTCCGTTTCATCGGGCAAATCGCGGTCCCAGGCTTCGTGCCGCTCGGCGATCTCCTTGGCCCAGGATGTCTCGGCAAGACCATCGACCTGGCTGAAGCTGCCGCTCTTCAGGCTGATCTCCAGGCACGTGTCCGGCGCGAAGCGATAGAAGACCTGCAGAACGACGGCATGGAGTGCGGCGACGATGGCGATGTCGACGTCACCGGCGAGTGCGTTGCGCAATGCCAGCGTCCGCTGCGCGGTCAGGTCGAAGACGAGCCGATCGTGCAGCGGCTTGATGCCATCGTCCTCGCCGTCGTCACTAGCGCTGTCGTTCAACGGTTTGCCGTTGACGACAACACCATCGCCATCGTCGTCGCCATTGGATCGGGTTCCGCCGTCGGCGCCCCCTTCCTCCCCCTCATCGACGTCGCCGGTTTCGGTCCGCGGCTCGTCCTCGGACCGCACGAAACCGGCGTCGACCTGGAGCTTGCCGTTCGCGGCAAGCGTAACGAACACACCGGCAATGGCCTTCTGGGCGGGATCGTAGCTTTGAGGACGATCATCGATCGCATCGAGCTCGGCACCCAGCTGGTCGAGCTTCGCCTCGATTGCTTCGTCGGCATCCTCGGCCTGGGCATAGTCTGCATCCAGCTTGTCGTATTCGGCCTTCAGCGCGTCGTAGCGTTCGATCTCCTCGGCGCTGAGCTCCTGCGCCTCGGCGTAGATGCGCCGCATGCCGGAGGTGTGGCCATAGGGAAAGCTGATCGCCGCCTCGACCCATTTCCAGCCTTCGGCGCGGATCGCCTCGGCATCCACCTTCAGCCTGTCGAAGACAAGCCGCTCGAGGAGCGCCGCATCCTGGAACCAGCCGCCGGAATCCTGCTCGAACAGGTCGCGCAGGATGACGCCGCCGGCTGCTTCATAGGCTTCGGCGCCGACATAGACGGCCCGGCGATCATCGGCCCGCACCGTGGTCTCCGTCAGCAGGCGCCTGATGTAATAGGGTTCCTGCATATGCGAGCTGGAAATCCGCTCCCAGACCTGCTCCTGGCGCGCGTGATCGTCCGAGATCGAAAACGCCATGATCTGTTCGAGCCGGATTTCGTCCTTCTCGTAGAGGTCGAGCAGCTTGGGTGAGACCGATGCGAGCCGCAGGCGCTGCTTCACGGTCGAAGGCGATACGAAGAAGCGGACGCCGATCTCCTCCGGATCGAGGCCCTGGTCGCTGAGACTCTTGAACGCGCGAAACTGGTCGAGCGGATGAAGGTCTGCACGGCGCAGGTTTTCGGCAAGCGAATCCTCCTCGGCCGAGGTCTCCTGCCCGCGGTTGACGATGCAGGGGATTGGCTCGTTCTTTGCCAGGCGCTTTTGCTTGATGAGAATGCCGAGCGCGAGATAACGCCGGCCCCCGGCGGGCACTTCGAACGTGCCGGTCTCCTCGCCCTCGCCGTCGAGCACGGGACGGACGTTCAGGCTCTGGATCAGCTTTCGGCGTCCGATGTCTTCGGCCAGCTGTTCGATCGACACGCCGTCCTTGATGCGCCGGACATTCTTCTGCGACAGCATTAGCTTGTCATAGCGAATATTCTCGGCGGCGTTCATCGCGATCTTCTGAATGGCGTTTTTTGCCATGGTCAGGTTCTCCATGACGGACGGCCCGGGGCCTCTCCCCGAACCTCCCAGCCCGTCAGGAAACTCCCCTCACCCTCTGCCTCCAAAGCTCACGCCGGCGCCGGCCGCTTGCCGCAAGATTTGATGGGTCGGAATGACGACGCGCCGCTATCGTTTCGGCTCGCGGATCTCGACGCGACCGAGCCGCCCGATGGCCTGCAGCATGCTGGCGTGATCCATCAGCATGTGGATCAATGCCTGCGGTCGACGGGTGACGGACTTGCTCATGTTGCGCGTCCGGTCGTGCCGGACATTTAGATCTTCGAATTCCGTCATCTGGCGTAGATATTGAGATGAGGCCGGCCGCCCATGTGCTGCGCCTTCCCTTGTCGGACACCGGTACGGTGTGGATCCCGGCTATTTTCCAGACCTCGGCGCCTGCCGCCGCATAGGCACTGGCGACGGCACGCAGCGGGGCGTAGGAGAGGCCATACAGGACGCTGGCTCGGCCTTACGGCCGACAGCGACCAGCGGCCCGCCAAGCGTCAGCTGCAGCACGATATCGAACTTGACGGATCTGCTGTCGATGACCGGGAGACCTGCGGCGATACATTGGGCCTTGAGGTTGTCGGGGGTCCATCGGTTTGCTCCACGACGGGGCGGCCGAAAGCCTTTCTTCCGGGACCTAACCCGCCACGAAAAAAGGCGCCGTCCTCGTGCTTCGGAGCACGGCGCTGGGATTGATGGGGACGGCGAACGGACGTGAGGCCAGCAACCAAAGTTTTCGCTGCCGGCCTCCGCAGGATCAGGCGGCGAAATCGAGAAGCTTCTTGGCCTTGCCCTCCATTTCCAGGCGGACATCCTGATGCGGCTTGTCGCGCGCGACCCGCGTGATGCCCTGCACGAAGTCGAAGATTGATTCCGGCGGCCTGCCTTCCTCCATCAGAACAGTCTCGATGATCTTCGTGGTCTCGGACTTGGAGAAGCCCCGTTTGCGCAGGAAGCCCTGGCGATCTTTGTCGTCTCGGGCGACGATCCGTTCCCGCGCGGCCTTGATGCCGTTGACGAACGGCATGGGCGACGATTCCGCGAATTGGATCAGCGCCGGCTCAGCTTCCAGGGCGAAACGCGAGGCGGCATATTTGGAATGCCGGATGGTGATTTCCTCGAAATCTTCGACGCCCCATAAATTACGATTCTGGCACACTGCGCGTAGATAGAAGCTGGCAATCCCGAGGGTGCGGGCTCCGACTTCGGAATTCCAGCAGTAGAAGCCGCGGAAATAAAGATCCGGTTCCCCATTCGGCAGCCGCCCGGCCTCGATCGGGTTCAGGTCGTCGACAAGAAACACAAACACATCTCGGTCGGACGCATAGAGCGTAGTCGTGTCGTTGGAGATGTCGACGTTCGGGTTGTAAATTCCCGTCGACCAATCGAGGACTCCCGGCACCTTCCAGCGAGTGTCCCCGTTGCCGTTGCCAGCGATCTTCTGCACGGCGTCGATCAGTTCTGAGTCAAATATTCTGCCGTAGTCCGGACCTGTTACCGCTCGCAGCTCGAGGCGTCCGTTCTCGATTTCCAGCGTCTTCACCTGCTCGGCGCGGTGGTTGAGGAGACCGTGCTGTAGGTTGATCGCCGCGAGCGGGGCCGGAAGCTGGCGCAGATCGGTGGCCGGCGCGCCTACTAGACTGGCGAGTTGGCCGAAACTCCAATGCGTGGGGGCAATTGGGGCAGGCGCATCGGGCAGCATTAGCCTCAGGCGCTCCGGGTCGTCGCGGCTGGCCTCGACGCGGATCCGCTCACTTTCGACGATGCGGGTCTTGCTGCGCTCCGACCGGGCCTTCACCGAATTCCGAAGGTCGGTGAGCGACAGATATCGCTCGTCCGCCGGCCGGTTGAACCATTCTGACGACACGCGGCCGATGCGCTGGCCGCGGCTGACGTCGACCTTATAACCGGCACGCTCGTTGCGCTTGGGCGTGTGAATTTCCATCTGGGTCATGGGTGTCGCTCCTCGGCGAGCGCCGGGAGACTCTCTCCCGGACCTTCACTCGCCACTGGGGCCCGCCCGCCCTCTTCGTCTCCCGGCATCCGCGCGCCACTGGGCGCGTCGGCATTTCGGCGGCGGCCGCGTCAAGGCTGACACCCAAGAGAGAAGGCTCGGGCTTCAGGAAAGCCCGAAGACCAAGCGCCGCTTCACCTTCCGGACGCGACAGAAATCCGCTGTGCTTTCTTGCGCAAACAAGACGGGGACCCATCCGAATTCAGATAGCGGCCTGCTCAAATTGGACAGGCAACTTGTCTTGAGATTGAGCAACTGCAAGTTCTCTTCGGGCCTAGCTGATACATGTATAAATTGACCCAACGTCATGATAGGTGAAGACCGTATCGAGGTCGGAACTGAGAGAGTAATTGCATGTCGAGCAGGTTCGTCCGGCCCGTGGTGGTGCAAATTGGCGGGCATGACCGTGAGCGCGTCATATTCGATGTGAATGACGCAGGCACGATCCTGCTGCGAAGTTTCCCTCATCAGACGGAGAAGCGAAAACTGGCCATGGATGCATGTCTTCAGGTTCTGCGTGGTGCAGCCCAGACGCCGATAGCGAGACGGGCCTTCGTTGCAGCGGCGTTAGAAGCGAAAATTCTACGCAGCGACTGAGGTCCAAACGTAGCCTCGATCACAGTGGGAGCGGCGGATGGCCGGCGAGATCACCAAGTTCGGGTTTTTGGTTCAAAACGCGAGCACCGCCTGTGCATATGTTTCGCGCGGCTGCGAAACCACGAACGTGCCGGCAGGCAACGGCCGAAGCAGCTCTTCTTCCATGCAGGTCCCGTCGAGCCAAGCCATCCGCTGATCGCGCCGCAGCACCGCCATCTGCCGGTCGTGGAAGGGCGCCACGTCGTCGTTCGCCTCGATCGTCAGGATGGCATAAGCCTCAGGCCAGTCCCGTGTCGCCTGGCGCCAGACTCCAGCGAAATACAACCAGTCATCGTCAGCGAGCGAGAAACTATAGGGCTTGCCGCGGCTACGATGGCGGAACTCGGATGCGGGAACGAGGCAACGGTGACTGGGAAACGTCCTGCCCTCAGCGCGGATGACGGTGAACGGCCTGCCTCCAACTTCGCTGGGCTGAAGGCCCCAAGACAGCTTGCGTTCGTCGAGCGATGCGTCGGAATCGAAAACCTTCGCGCTCATGGTCACGCGAACATACAGGAACACGATCGCGGTGCAATGCGGTCGGACGGAGGACCGATGTGCAATGACTATCGATTGACGGTGGATGTCGCTTCGATCGTGGAAGACTTCGCCGACCTCAAGATCAAGATCCGCTTCGGCGAAGGTGCGCCAAACCTCGAGGCGCGCGAGGACATCAAGATCACGGACGTGGCGCCGATCATCAGGACGGTCGAGGGTGTCCGAGGCGAAGGCGATATGATTCAACGGCGCTGGAGCTGGCCCGGACCGAACAAGCGGCCCGTCTATAATTCCGTTCGGAGGGCCGGGAGTTCTCGTCGAACCGGTGCCTGATCGTGGCGGACGGTTTCTACGAGTTCACCGATCCGGAAGACCCCAAGAAGAAGCGCAAGGACAAGTGGCTCTTCGCAAAGAAGGACAAGCCGATCTTCTGCATCGCCGGCATCTGGCGTGAAATGCCTGAGGTCGGCGAGGCCGCACAGGGACACAGGAGATCCGCCTGTTTATTACTCCAGACCTAACCAATGCCCCCTGACAGCTATCTACCGGTAGAGTCTCGGGTACTTGGCCTTCTCAGTCTGGCAATCATCCCTACGCCGCACC